>JBDTAG010000463.1:0-11907 GCA_039924745.1 Rhodoferax sp. | reverse complement strand
CGTGCCGCGCTTGGGCGCGGCGTTTGACAGCGCGGTTTTTCGCCAAAGCTTTGAGAACAAAGGGCGTTACAAGCCTTTGTTGTCTACGCTGCCGGTCTGGGTTATCACGGCTTCCACGCCGGCGCTGGTGGGTGCAAGCTGTGCGCTAGACACGCTGCCTTGATCGGGGGCAGCGAACGGTTCCTGTAAGCTTTCGCCCTTGACCGAATAAATGACTAAGGGAAGCTTGCATGTCCGAACCGCGTTTTGACCACCCGCGCCTGATCGCCGACATTGGCGGCACGTTTGCGCGGTTTGCACTGGAAGTGGCACCCCATGTGTTCGAGCAAAGCGAGTCGCTGCGTTGCCAGGATTTTCCCGATTTCCATGCGACTGTCACAGCCTACCTTTCCAAGTTGAAAGGTGTGTCAGCAGGCGACATCAAGCATGCCGCAGTGGCCATAGCCAATCCGGTGGCGGGTGATCAGGTCCGCATGACCAATTACCACTGGCAGTTTTCGATCGAGCAGATGCGCGAGCGCCTGCACCTCGACAACCTGGTGGTAGTCAACGACTTCACGGCATTGGCCATGGCGGTGCCAAGCTTGACGCCGCAACAGCGTCGCCAGTTCGGCGGTGGTGTGGCCGTGCCACGCAGTATGGTCGGCCTGATCGGTGCAGGTACGGGCCTTGGCGTGTCGGGCTTGATTCCGGCCGATGACGGTTGGATTGCATTGGGCACCGAGGGTGGCCACACCAGCTTTTCGCCGCATGACGAACGCGAAATTGCGATCTTGCAATATGCCTGGCGCACATACGACCACGTGTCCTTTGAGCGCTTGTTGTCGGGCACGGGTATCGAACTGATTTTCAAAGCATTAACCCACCGTGCCGAACAGCCCGAACGCACACTGGATGCACCCGAAATCACGCGCTTGGCGCTAGAGGGCAGCGACGCCATTTGCAAGGAAACGATTGATGTTTTCTGCGCCATTCTGGGCACAGCTGCGGCCAATCTGGCGGTCAGTCAGGGTGCTTTTGGCGGTATCTACATTGGTGGCGGCATCGTGCCACGCTTGGGGCTGTACTTTGATCAGTCTCCATTTCGCCAGCGTTTTGAAGACAAAGGCCGTTTCACCGATTACATGAAGGGCATTCCCACCTTTGTCATCACCGCCACCAATGCCACGCTATTGGGCGCATCGGTCATTCTGGCATCCCAATTGCGTGGGCTGGAGGGCGCCAATGGCTCGGCCATTCTGAGCCAGATTCGCCGTGCAGTACCCAGCTTGTCACCTGCCGAACAGCGGGTGGCCCAGCATGTGCTGGCGCAACCCCGTTCGGCGTTAAACGATCCTATAGCGACCATTGCGCGTTCGGCCGATGTCAGCCAACCCACCGTCATTCGCTTTTGCAGATCGCTTGGTTGCGAAGGCTTGTCGGATTTCAAACTGCGTCTGGCCTCTGGCCTGACGGGCACCATACCCATTACCCACACCCAGGTAACCGGCAACGATTCGATGCTGGAGCTGGGTGCCAAGGTGTTGGGCAACACGGCGTCGGCCATTTTGCAAGCGCGCGACCACTTGAACCGCGATAGCATGGACCGCGCGATGCGCATGATTGCGGGCTCCCGCCGGGTCGAAATTTATGCTGTGGGCCATTACGGTGCTGTTGCCAGCGACGCCCAGTTCAAGTTCTTGCGCGTGGGCGTCTCGGCAGTAGCCTACACCGACCCGCGATTGCAAACGCTGTCGGCCAACTTGCTCAGGCCGGACGATGTGGTGTTGATCATCAGCAGCAGCGGACGAATAGGCGAACTCTTGGCCGTTGCAGAAACCGCATTGGAGCGCGGCGCGAAAGTCATAGCCATCACAGAGAGCCAATCTCCGTTGGCGCGCAAGGCCGATTTAGCGCTGATCGTTGACCACGTAGAAGACATTGCCACCCAAGTGCCCATGATTAGCCGCATTTTGCACTTGCTGATGGTGGATATTTTGGTGGTGGGCGTCTCGCTACACCGCGGCACCGCAGTGCCGGCGATGGGCAGCGACGCCACTGTGGGCTTGGATGAGGTCCCGCCCGGTGGGCAGCCAGCCCTGGGTGCGCGGCGCAAAGGGCCGGGCGTCAGTGCGGCAGGCCCTTTGGCTCATTTAACCTCGCACAGCCGATAGTGAGCTGCCTGGGCGATGCTTTACGAGTTGTCGCCGAATTCATGACGGTCCGCAGCTGCGAACAAATCATTGGCAAAACCTGGGTCGCTGGCGGCGATGGAACTTGCAAACACGCGAAGCGCTTGAGCGGATTCTTGTGCGGTTGGCTCACGCTTTTCCAAATTGAGGGTGGCGGCAAATGCCGTCCACAGCGCGCGCGTCAGGTCCAGAGCGGCGACGCCGAGTTGTTTCAGTGCCAATCCGATCGTGGCGGAAGATGGAGCCGAGGCTAGGGTTGAGGTTGTCAACGTAGCGGTGGTCATAACGAGTCCTTTTTGTAAAAGTGATGGTGTTGTTGAGTAGTATAGGGTAAACCCTAGTTTTTGGTATATCAAATCCCGTATGAACCCCACCGCAGTGCAGGTATCCTCGGGCGGCCTAAACGGCAACCTCTAGTACTTCTAGCAACACCAAAGGGAAACATAAACACATGAGCGCACTGGTAATCAAAGCCTGGAAAGCCGAAGGCAAACCCATCGACGACAAGAACAACTACGTCAACATCACCGGGCGCGAGAGCGGCTTGATCGCTTGGGTACTGTCCTTGGTGGGCGTGGACCCCACCACGACGATCCGGGTCGGAATGGATCGCGTCGAATTCTCCAGCTCGTCGCTGGCGGGCACGCAATCGCGCCTGATCCCTTTGCAAAGTATTTGCTCCACGTACTACGGTTACCACAAGCCTTGGAAGGCGTCGGTAGGGATATTGGCTATCTTCCTGTTTTTCGGAACGTCTATTGCATCGGCGTTTGCAGAAGGCGGTTCACGCAGTGGAGGGGCTTCAGTATTCTTGGGCGCTGGGGTGGTTGGCTTCGTTTTTGCGGCGATCTATTATTTTCTCAACCGCACCTTGACGCTGGGTTTTGTGGAGGTCAGTGGCGTCATCAGTGGCATCCATTTCAAGCGCTCGGTGATAGAAAACATCGACGTTAACGAAGCGCAGGCCAAATCGGTGTGCACCATCGTGCAGCGGTTGATAGAAGCCAAGGAACGGCGAACGCTGCTAGCGCCACAGCCCTAGTTGTATCTTTGAACCGAAATGCTGTGCCTACCGTTGGCCACAGCGTTTCAGAAGGGCTAGCCGTCCCATCCTTGAAACACATTGCGCCTAAGGAGACATAAGGCATGAAAAGATACTGGCTGATGAAATCCGAGCCGAACGAAGTGTCTGTGGACGACGCGCTGGCCGCGCCGAATGCCACCGTGCCGTGGACCGGTGTGCGCAATTACCAGGCGCGCAATTTCATGCGCGACGGCATGCAGGTGGACGACGGCGTGCTGTTCTACCACTCCAGTTGTGCCGAGCCCGGCATCGTCGGCATTGCCCGCGTTGCGTCTGGCGCCCACACCGACCAAACGCAGTTTGACCCCGAGTCGCCTTACCGCGATCCGGGCTCCAAACCCGAGGCGCCGCGCTGGCTGCTGGTAGACGTGCAGGTGTTGGAGAAAACCCGCAACCTCACGTTGCCGGAGCTGCGTGCCGATGCTGAGTTGCAGGATCTGCTGGTGTTGAAGAAGGGCAGCCGCCTGTCCATCACGCCGGTGGAGCCCGAGCACTGGAAAGCGATTTTGAAACGATTGGGTTCCAAGCTTTAGATGTCGCAGCTCGGCCAAGTGACCTATCCTAATCACTATCAAATACATAGCTATATGTGCTTATTCCGCGAGGGCTAGAGGCACTTTTCGCTATGAAGACTTGGTGCTGGAACGGGGTCGTAAGGTCATGTACGCGACCAAGCCCACCGCAATGCCCCAGCACGCTGAGCCCAGGCCCAACAGGCTGACGTTGGACGCCGTCACCACAAAGGTCAGCAGGGCCGCTTCACGCTCACTAGGCTCGGCCATGGCGTTGACCAATCCACCTTGTATGGCACCCAACAAGGCCAGCCCAGCCACCATCGTCACCAGTGCTGGTGGCAGGTACGAAAAGCTGTAGGTGATGGTCCCGGCAAAGCTGCCGATCAGAATGTAGAACACACCACATGCCACGCCTGCTACCCAGCGCTTGCTGGGCAGGTGGTGCGCTTCGGGGCCGGTGCAAATGGCAGCAGTGATGGCGGCCAGGTTAATGCCGTGCGCGCCAAAGGGGGCCAGCAGCCCGCTGGCCCAACCGGTGCCTGACACCAGCTTGCTGGTGGGGGTTACAAAGTTGGCACCGCGCAGCACCGCAATGCCTGGCACCTGTTGACCCGTCAGGCACAGCACGGCCAAAGGCAAACCTAGGCTGACGATGGCGTTGACCGAAAACTCTGGCGTGGTCCACACCGGGTGGGTCAGTCCAAACAACGCTGCGCTTTGCGCGGCGGTGGCGGCGGAACCACTGATTGCACCCCATCCCAGCGTTAGCCACAGCGCCACACCTAGCAGTAGCGTCAGTGGAATGGCGTAGCGCGCAGATCGTTGCTTGAACACCAGGTAGCCTACAAACATGCACCCGACCAGCCAGGGCGCACCGCTGACCGTGCTGCGCGTGGCGGCAAACGCGTCCACGCCAAAGCGCATCAAAATACCGGCCAGCATGGCGGCGCACAGGCTCTTGGGAATGAGCGCCATCAGCCGTTCAAACACGCCGGTCACGCCCACCAGCAGCATGGCAGCCGCGGCCACTACAAAGGCGCCAATCGCCTGGTTGTAGGGCACGGTGACAA
Source organism: Rhodoferax sp. (assembly GCA_039924745.1). Lineage (GTDB taxonomy): Bacteria > Pseudomonadota > Gammaproteobacteria > Burkholderiales > Burkholderiaceae_C > Allorhodoferax. The sequence goes on along the minus strand of JBDTAG010000463.1, from coordinate 7,067 downwards.
GTCCACTGACCAACAGCGCGGCGCCCGGTGTGTTCCATGCACAGATGACCGGAATCTTGTGCTTGAAGCTCATCAGCACACTGCACAGACCCGCACCGATGGAGATGGACCATACCCATGAGGCCAACTGTGCCTGCGTCAGGTGCGCCGCCTGCGCCGCTTGCAGTACCAGTAGCAGCGGCCCGGCGTAGGAGATCAGTACCGCGATCAACCCCGCCACCACCGCAGGGAACAAATCCAGTGCCAGTGCCCCATAGCCCGTGTGGCCGCTGGCGTTGAAGCCATCGGCAGTCGTGGCCGGAGATGTGGGAAGCGGAAAGCTGGGGTGTGGTGCGGGTGTTTTCATGTTCTCGATGGTGCCTGCGATGGCTCTTGGTTTGGGTATGCAGAACCCATCTGCCGTATGCTGTACAGATTTGCAAATTCAACATCTGTTATGCAGCACAGTTATATGCAGCTCGCCCAGAGCCTGATGGACGAGATCAAGGCAGGCCGATACGCCATTGGCGAGCGCTTGCCATCGGTACGCACCTACGCCACCGAGCAGGGCGTAAGTGTGTCCACCACCACCCGTTGTTACCGCTATCTGGAGAGCGTTGGCTTGGTGCAAGCCCGCTCCAAATCGGGCATCTATGTGGCCGACTGGAAGGCGCTGCAACCCAACCGTCGCGTGGCTGACCGCGCCCGCCAGGCCGCCCTGCAAGTACCGGTGGAGTACGACAAGCTGGTGTCTTTGCAGCACCGCATGACCGAGCTGTACTCGTTGACGGCGCAGCCTTTGCACCTGGGTTTACATCTGGCGAATGCGGCACCCGAGTGGTACCCGTGCGGGGCGCTGGCCCGCATAGCCCAACGCCAGTTGCGCCAAAACGCACAGGCCATCGGTGCTTACCCGGTCGGTACGGGGCTGCCGGACTTCAAAACCCAACTGGTCCAGCACCTGGCGTTGTGCGGCGTGGACCTGCAACCCGAAGAATTACTGATCACCAACGGCAGCACCGAAGCGCTCAGTGTGGCCCTGCGCGCCGTGGCACAGCCGGGGGACGTGGTCATCGTTGAATCGCCGGTGTACTTTGGGCTGCTGCAAATGGTGGAGAACCTGGGGCTCAAGGCCATAGAGGTGCCCTGTGTGCCCGGCAGCGGCATAAGCCTGGAGGCGCTGGAGTACGCACTGGAACACCACCCCGGCGTGCGGGCCGTGGTGGCTATGCCCAATTTTCAAAATCCGCTGGGTTGCACGATGAGCGAGAAGTCCAAGAAGCGATTACTCAAATTGGTGGAGCAGCATGACATTGCTTTGATCGAGGACGATGTGTTTGGCGATCTGTCGCACGCGCAAACCCAGGACCATGAACGCCCGCAACCGGTCAAGGCCTGGGACCGCCATGGACGGGTCATTTACTGCGGCTCGTGCAGCAAGAGCGTGGCGCCGGCCTTTCGCGTGGGCTGGATAGCGGGCGGGCGCTACCAGGCGCGGATCGAATCGCTAAAGCTCAGCAGTTCGTTGGTCACGCCGTTGTTTGACCAGGCCGTGTTGGCCGAATTCATGGTGGCTGGCGGCTTGCCGGTGCACCTGCGCAAGTTGCGTGGGCAGTTGGCCGCCAACGTGCCGCTGGCTGTGGCGGCGGTGTGCAAGTATTTCCCGGCAGGCACCCAAGTGGTAAGCCCGGCCGGTGGTTGGTGGCTGTGGATTGAGCTGCCGGCGCAGGTGGACGCGTTGGCGCTGCTGCGTTTGGCGGTGGCGCAGGGTATTGCGTTTACGCCTGGCGCGCTATTTTCAGCGTCTAACAAATTTGCACACTTCATGCGTCTCAATGTGGCACGGCCTTGGGGCCGCGACATGGAGCAGGGCATCAAGACGCTGGGTCAATTGGCTGGCAGTTAGCGCACCGGCGGACGATGGGCGGCATCAAAACCCCGTCGCAACTGAGGTCACATCGATACAATGGCCTATGCAGCAACCATTGGAACCCCGGCATTTAACGAAAGAAGATGAGGGCTATCTCAGCCTGCTGCGTGTGGACCGAAAAGCGCATCGCAAAGCCTATCGGGCGCGCGTCGCGGCCCGGGCCGCATCCCCACCCGAGCATGCCGAACGTGCAGCACCGACCCGCGGTCAAAAGCTGGCGGACGGCGTAGCGGCCACCATAGGGTCGTGGCGGTTCATCATCTTCCAGAGCTCGGCCATCGTCCTGTGGATTGGTGGCAACGTATGGTTTGGCTCCGGTGCTTGGGACCCCTATCCGTTCATCTTGCTGAATTTGCTGTTGTCCTTCCAGGCGGCCTATACGGCTCCGGCCATCATGATGAGCCAGAACCGCCAATCCGAAATGGACCGACGGCACGCGGAATTCGATTACGAAATCAACGTCAAGGCTGAGCTGGAAATCGAACTTTTGCATGAAAAGATCGACTTGATGAAAGAGCGTGAATTGCTAGCTTTAACCAAAGCAGTGCAGGAGTTAACCCATCAAGTGACAATTTTGTCTAAGGGTTAACCCGTAAATGTGTCAAGATTGTTCACTGGTGGACGGTTTGGCTTGCCGCCAACAAGGTGTTTGGGTGTAATACAAATATCTGTATTCGACACGGGCTCCGCCCTTTTTTGCCATGAAAACCCCTGCCATTCGTCTTTTGCCCCAAAACATTCAGCATTGGTGGCAAGCCCGTAAAGGACAGGAAGGCGATACTCAGCCCGACGTCATGGGCCTGTTGGAGCGCAAAGCGCTGACTACGGTGTTCCAACCAATGGTAGACCTGCGGTCGGGCTCGGTCATGGGTCACGAAGCCTTGATACGCGTGCCGCGCAGCTTGGGGGAAATGACCTACGAAGATTTGATCAAGGCCGCCAAAGAACAGCAATGCCAAAAGGAATTTGAGTTGGGGTGCATGGAGGTTGCCATTGAGCGTTGGTTGGTGGATCGTCCAGGTGGTCAACTCTTTGTCAATTTCAGTGCGCGGACGTTGGTGGAGTTGCAGGAAGGTGAGGGCATCGATACGTTGCTGCAAGTGTTGCGTAAACATCGGCTACAACCCAAGCGCATGGGTTTGGACATCACCGGCTACACACGCGTCGCCAACATTCTTGCACTGGTCGATGCACTCAAACCGCTGCGTGCGGCGGGCATGAGTGTTGCGCTGGATGACTTCAAGGTCACCGAAGCGGGTTTGCGTGTGTGGACGAAAGTGCTGCCAACCATCGTCAAAATGGCCGCTCGCTGGACCGAAAAAATCGACTCGAACGCTGAAAATAGTGCGATGGTTGCCAGCTTGGTTCGCCAGGCACAAAATCATGAATGTTTGTTACTGGCCAAATCGGTTGAGGTCGAAACCGAGCTGCGCGCCTTGCGTGGTTTGGGCGTAGATCTGGCCCAAGGTTTTTTCTTGGGTAGCCCGGCACCGGACCCTATTACCAGCTTGAACGTTAGGGCTCGCACTGTTCTGGGGACGGTGAGCATCTAAAAGCCTGCTACCCGCGCGCCTTTACGGTGCGGGCTGCATCTCGTTCAAAACGCGCAGTATGTCCAATAACTCGGCTATCGCCGGGTTGAGATTGCTCACACTGTCTTCACGTTGGCGACGCGCAAAACGGTGCCACGTGGCGATGTGCAAAATCTCCAGCTTGCCATAGTGCAGTTTGAGCCATTCGTGTTGCGCCAACTGCTGCACGTATTCTGAAAACAGCGTGCGCGACACGCCGCACAGCGAAGCAAGCGTATTCTGGGAAATGGGGATCTCCACCCCTTCGCCCATGGCTACAGTTGGCGGCCGCTCCGAGCGGTAAGCCAAGGCCTCAGCAAACTGCGCCAGGCCCATAACCACGCGCAGGCATGGGTTGCCCAGCTTCATCAAAGTGAGCGTTTCGGAAGTTTTCTGAACCCGCCACGCCATCAGCTTTGCGATGTAGCGTGCAAATTCCGGCTCCTCTGCAAAGAGCGTGTCAAAGGTATTGGCCGGAACCCGCAACACCTCGGTTGCGGTCAGACACACATAGTCTGCAAAACTGGGTTTTCGGTTGATGATGGATTGCTCACCAAACCACGAACCTTTGCCGAAAATGGAGATGGGCGTGGACTCAGAGTTGGTGGTAGGAATAGAGACCGACACCAGCCCGTTCATGATGTACAGCCAGTGCTGGACTTCACCGCCCTTGGTCCAGATCTTCTTGCCCGCATCGAATGCCTGCACCTTTACGTTCGGTGCCGTCTTGGTGGCCAACGCTTCGGACAAACCCAGACGGCGTAGACGGTTGTAGACATAGGCGTTGACACCGGATGGAACCGTGGGCAATTGAACTCCTGACATGTAGATAACAGTGTAGCCGCGCAGGGCATCAACCCAGGTGGGTATGGCGGGTTAGTTGTGCTTCGGTTTCCATTGCCGCCAAGCCCTGCAAGATGCCGCAGGCAGTCACCGAACGGTCGCTTCCGATACCGCTTTGGCATCGCTGGCGCAGCGTGCTGAGCTGATGCTTGAGCTGGGTCAACTCGCGGATACGCGCATCGACGTGGGCAATGTGTTGGTCAAACACGGCGTTGATGGCACCGCAGTCGTCGCCTGCTTGGCTTGCCAGTCTCAAGAGAGAATGGATTTCTTCGTGGCTCATGTCCAGCGCTCGGCAGTTGCGGATCAGGCGCAACCGCTCAAGATGTTCAGGCCCATACACCCTGAAATTTCCCGCTGTTCGCGAAGGTTCGCTCAGCAGCCCTGTTTTCTCGTAGTAACGCACCGTCTCTACCGTGCACTGTGCACTCTGTGCCAATTCGCCAATTTTCATCAGAATGCTCCTAAAAACCTGTTGACTCTATAGTAGCTTCAGGTTGTGTAATGAACGGAACCCGTCTTTGGAAACCCCAGATGTCATCCGACCATTCGCATTTGCAACACTCGCCGCATTCACACGATCACCACGATCACAACCACCACCACGATCACAGCACAGAGTCCTGCTGTGTTCCAGCTTCTGCTAAGGCGATAGCGGAGCCGTTGCCGCTGGGCGATGGTACGCACACCGCGATCCGCATCCTGCAGATGGATTGCCCTACAGAAGAGGCGCTGTTGCGCAAAAAGCTGGGTGGCATGGACAGCGTAACCGGCATGGAATTCAATTTGATGCAGCGCGTCCTGACCGTTACGCATACGCCGAATGCCATCCCACAGATCCTTGAAGCCATCCGTTCCTTGGGCCTCTCGCCGGAGGTGTCGGATGGCGCATCGGCGTACGAAACCCCGGCGTCCGAACCGGCCAAACCATGGTGGCCTTTGGCATTGGCGGGCGTAGCTGCCATGGGGTCAGAGGCCGCGCATTGGTTTGGGCTTCCCACATGGGTAGCGGCCGCGTTGGCGTTGGTTGCCGTTTTGACTTGCGGACTAACAACGTACCAAAAAGGCTGGATTGCCATCCGCAATGCCAACCTCAACATCAATGCCCTGATGAGCATTGCGGTGACCGGTGCGCTGCTGCTGGGCCAATGGCCTGAAGCGGCGATGGTCATGGTGCTGTTCACCATCGCAGAGCTGATAGAGGCCAAGTCGCTCGATCGCGCGCGCAACGCCATACAGGGCCTGATGCAGCTCACACCCGAGCGTGCCACGGTCTTGCAGGCTGATGGCACTTGGGCTGATGTGGATGCCAAGGCAGTGGAGATGGACGCCCGCGTGCGCATCAAACCCGGCGAGCGGATTGCTTTGGACGGCCGTATCGTCAGCGGCAAATCCAGCATCGACCAGGCGCCCATCACGGGTGAAAGCCTGCCGGTCGAAAAGGCTGAAGGCGATGCCGTGTTTGCCGGCACCATCAACGCGTCCGGCTCCTTTGAATACGTGGTCACCGCATTGGCCGGCAACAGCACCTTGGCCCGCATCATCCATGCGGTAGAGGAGGCCCAGGGTGCACGGGCACCCACGCAGCGTTTTGTGGACCAGTTTGCCAAGGTCTACACACCGGTGGTTTTTCTCATCGCACTGGCTGTGGCGATTCTGCCGCCGCTGCTCATGGGCGGTGTCTGGTTTGACTGGATTTACAAGGCGCTAGTGCTTCTTGTCATTGCCTGCCCCTGTGCGCTGGTGATCTCCACACCCGTGACCATCGTCAGCGGTTTGGCCGCGGCGGCGCGCCAAGGCATATTGATCAAAGGCGGCGTGTATCTGGAAGAAGGGCGCAAGCTGAAATGGCTGGCGCTGGACAAGACGGGCACCATCACCCACGGCAAGCCGGTGCAGACCGATTTCATGGCGTTAAACGGCGCTGACGGTGCAACCGCTCGTAGCCTGGCGGCCAGTCTTGCCAGCCGCTCCGATCACCCGGTCTCCCACGCAGTTGCAGTGGCCGCGCAGACGGACGGCGTTGTGTTGTTGGACGTAGAAGATTTTGCGGCCTTGCCGGGGCTTGGCACCCAAGGCCGTTTGAACGGCCGCGTGTATTGCCTGGGCAACCACCGCCTGATCCACGAACAAGGCCGATGCTCCGATGCGCTGGAGGCGCAGCTATCAGCGCTAGAGCAACAAGGCAAAACCGTGGTCCTGCTGGCTGATGACAATCAAGTGCATGCCTTGTTTGCCGTGGCAGATACGGTGAAGGACAGCAGCCGCGCGGCGATTGCCGAGCTGCACGCGCTGGGCATACGAACCATGATGTTGACGGGCGACAACGCCCACACGGCAGCGGCCATTGCCGCGCAGGTTGGCATAGACGAAGCGCGCGGCGATTTGTTGCCGCAAGACAAACTCATGGCGATTGAAGCCAAGTTGGGCAAGGGCGCAGCGGTGGGCATGGTGGGCGACGGCATCAACGATGCACCTGCGCTTGCCCGTGCCGACATCGGCTTTGCAATGGGTGCAGCAGGCACCGGCACCGCCATAGAGACCGCAGACGTGGCGCTGATGGACGACGACCTGCGCAAGCTGCCGCGCTTTGTGCGCCTGTCACGCTTCACCCACGCGGTGTTGGTGCAAAACATTGTGTTGGCGTTGGGTATCAAGGCTGTGTTTCTGGTGCTCACGCTGACGGGCGCGGGCACGATGTGGATGGCGGTGTTTGCCGATGTGGGTGCCAGCCTGCTGGTGGT
>JBDTAG010000462.1:0-4567 GCA_039924745.1 Rhodoferax sp. | reverse complement strand
GATCAGGTCAGCGCCGTCCGCACCGGTTTGGCGGGTGGAGTTGAAGGATGGAGACATGTATTGCAATGACTGGGACAGGTCAAACTGGCCACCCTGCTCCGAGGTCTTGGTCATTGGTATGAAGTCAATGGGCACGGGAGTGTCCGTTGCCGAAGCATTGGCGCGGCGCGAGCCGATGACCGTGACGCTTTCCAGACCGGACGGCGCTACCGAACCTGTGGTCTGGGCAACCGCAAATGAGACAGGTGTCAGCGTAGCGACAGCCGCCGCGCCGTACAGACCAATAGATAGTGCCTTGTGCAAAACAGTCATTACTCGCCCTTTTGATGTTGTAAGAATAAGAATCGAACTGAAATTCTAGGGGTGCAGACCTCGCTGTGGGGTGCTTGTTTCTGCCATACCACACAGCCATGAGATCACTTGACATTGCATAAGCGCAACCGTCCATACATTAGCAAAACTGCTACAAGCCGTTCCAAAACTGACCACTTTCGTACTCCCGTCATGATCGGTAGACTAAAGATTTTTCAGGAAGTGTCGATAAGCAGATAGACGTTATTTCGTTTGCACTTAAAGGAGGCTTTCTATGAACATTGCAAGTACAACAGCAGTTCAAGCAGCGACTTCGGCCGCACAAGGCGACACTGCGGACAGTGTGAATATTCTGGTGCTGAAAAAGGCATTGGATCAACAGGCGACCTCTGCACTTCAGCTGTTGCAAGCCTTGCCCACTCCGGCATTGGCTACCCAAGGGCCGGTTGGGACGCGAGTCAATACATTCGCCTGAGATTTTAGAAACGTCGGTTTACAAGACGCCCTGAGCGGCGCGTGGTGGCGGCTTCGGAATGCTGGGTCAGACCTTTGGTGCTGGGCAGGGCCTACACTGGCAGCCTGCAAACGGCAACCTGCCAACATCTGCCCCCTTCCCTAAATCCCAATATATGCCGCGTCGACACTCTGAACACCACAAAACCGCGCGTATTGGTTGGTTACGCGCCGCGGTACTGGGTGCCAACGATGGCATTGTTTCCACTGGAAGCCTGATCGTCGGCGTGGCAGCTGCAAGCGCCAGTCACGGCAATATCTTGGTCACGGGTGTTGCGGGACTGGTAGCAGGAGCCATGTCCATGGCGGCGGGAGAGTACGTATCCGTGCATTCGCAAGCGGACACCGAGCAATCCGACCTAGCGCGCGAGCGCGTCGAATTGGCCAAAGACCCAGAATCCGAACACAAAGAGCTCAGTGCCATCTACGTCAAGCGCGGTCTCCAGCCGGACTTGGCGAAGCAAGTGGCAGAGCAACTGATGGCGTTTGACGCATTGGGTGCCCATGCGCGGGATGAGTTGGGAATATCGGAGACGCTTAGCGCCCAGCCAGTACAGGCAGCCTTGGCATCGGCTACCAGTTTTGCAGTGGGTGCAGCACTTCCATTAGCAGTTGCCGTGTTCGTACCCGGGCGCGGACTCATCTTGTGGATTGCGCTCACTTCTTTGGTATTTCTAGCAGCACTTGGCGCATTGGCTGCACGTGCAGGCGGGGCGAACCCTTGGGTGGGTGCTTGGCGGGTCTGCTTTTGGGGTGCGCTGGCTATGCTTGTCACGGCGGGGGTGGGTGCTTGGTTCGGCACTGCGACTTGAAGCGAGGATGCGCAGTGTGGGGTCATAAACGCACGATCTCGACCGACGCCTGCACAATGGGTCGGCACAAAATCCTGTAACTGTCGGCATCAAAGTTGGCATGCACTGCACCCAAGGCCTTGGCCTCAGGCAGTGTCTTGACGCTTCCCAAGTAGCACCAGTTCTGGACTATGTGGATATCTTCCATGTCCTCCAGCCGCTCAATCAGTGCTACCGCTCCGGTGTACGGCCAGCAGACCACGTTCAGATCCCGCATCGCGGCCTCCAGGCGGTGCTGGTGCGATTCAACGGATTCACGACCGCAGCAAGCGCCCAGGCATTGTTTGAGTTGCGCCCGAAAGCAAGGTCTGCCGTTGGAAACCTTCTCCAGGCCCAGGACGCCATAGCAAAGGCCGTGCGTATCGGCCAAGTCGCGAAGCTGGCCCATCGCCGAATGGCGGCTCGCGTAGAGCCCAAACAACCCAGCCTCTTGCCCGAACTTCACGTCTTTTGCATTGACCAGTTCGGGCGCCCCATCTTTAATTTGCCACGCAAATAACTGACGGCTTCTGCGCAATCGCTGGTTATGCAAAGGGAGCATGGTCTTGATCAGGTGGGCCTCCAGCAGCAGAGCGCCAATCTCACCGGCCGTACGCACACAGCTAATGCGGCGGGTCTGGCGAAGTAGCCTTGCTTCATCAGGGGTGCGTAAGTGAGACAGCACCCGGCTGCGGATATTGATACTTTTGCCGATGTAAAGGGGTAAATCGCGCTCTTCACCGTGAAAGGTGTAAACGCCCGGCAAGGACGGCAGGTCTTCTATCGCATGGCGAAGGTGGGTCGGGTATTCGTAAAGCGCAGTGCCATCAAACTCAGGATGGGACTTGCGTGGCCGTCTACCGAGACCGCGTTCGTGGTTGACTGGGTCAGTATCTTTGGAGCGCATGTCTTATGGGTTGGCGTGAAGCATCAACGCGAATTGCCTCTGGCTCTGCCAATAGAAAATTGCTTCGGAGACCATGAATCTTACCCTGCCAACTGTTGTTTTAATCAGTATACTGGCCGCGCGTACAGCGACACGATTTTTAGTGCTAACCAGTACGATCTGAACCCATGAAGATTTTTAACGCTGCCGAAACGCGCGCCGCATTGCCCTTTGATCGCCTGATAGAAGGGTTGCGGCAGATGTTCATCGGTGGTTGTGAGGTGCCGCTTCGTCATACGCACACGCTCACTGCTGCCGATGGCAGCCAGGGAACAGTCCTCATCATGCCGGCTTGGCATGCGGATCGATATCTGGGCATCAAAACAGTCAACATTTTCCCAGGCAATGCAGCACGCGGACTGCCGGGTTTGTTTGCTACGTATGTACTCTACGACGCGCGCACTGGCGAACCTCTGGCGCATATCGATGGCAATGAAATTACATCGCGCCGCACTGCGGCAGCGTCGGCATTGGCAGCCTCAATGTTGGCGGGTCAAGATGCAAGCCGTCTGCTGGTGGTTGGGGCTGGGCGTGTTGCGCGCCTTCTACCGTATGCGTATCGACAGGTCTTGCCGATTGAAACCGTCCAGGTATGGGCGCGCAAACCATCTGAGGCACAAATGGTGGTGGATGCATTGAACGCTGACGGAATAGACGCCACCATTGCATGCGATCTAGCCGCTGCAGCCGCGCATGCAGACGTCGTAAGTTGCGCGACGTTGGCGACTGAGCCCATTATCCAAGGCGCCTGGTTGATGCCTGGGTGCCATCTTGATCTGATCGGTGGTTTTTCACCCACCATGCGCGAAGCTGACGATGCTTGCTTCGCCGGTACAAGTCTGTTCGTGGACACCCGCGAAGCACTGCAAAAAAGTGGCGACTTGCTCGGACCTTTGTCGCGCGGTGTTTTCAGCGCAGAAGACGTGTGCGGCACACTGTCAGACCTGTGCCAAGCAAAGGTCTCCGGGCGGCAGTCGAAAGACCAACGCACCGTGTTCAAGTCAGTTGGTTCTGCGCTGGAAGATCTGGCTGCAGCAACCCTTGTTTTCGAAGACGGCGCACCGTCGCAATCACGCGCCTGAAATTAGCCCATCTGCGACCAAGCCTTCTCCAGCCGCTTGACGCTGACCGGCTGCGGCGTGCGCAGCTCTTGCGCAAAGAAGCTGACGCGCAGCTCCTCCATCAGCCAGCGGAACTCTTGCATGCGCTCATCGACCGCGCCTTTACGTTCGGCCACCAGGCGCCAATAGCGTTGCTCCAGCGGGCGCAGCTCGGCCAAGCGGGTAGCGTCACGGGCCGGGTCGGCGCGGTATTTTTCGAGCCGCAGCGTAATGGCCTTGAGGTAGCGCGCCAGGTGCTGCAGGCGGGGCCACGGTGCGGCTTGCAGAAAGCGCTTCGGTACCAAACGGGCAATCTGCTGGGCGCAGTCGGCCACCGCATCGGGGGCGTTTTTGGTGTCCTTGATCTTGCGGGCGGCTGTCGCGTGTTCCAGCAAAATTGTGCCCGCCATGCGCGCAACTTCGGTAGCAATCAGGGTGAGGCGGCCACGGCCCTCCTCCACACGGCGCTTGAAAGCGAATTCGTCGGTGGGCAGCGGGTCGAGCAAAAAAGCGCGGTCCAGCGCCACAGCGATGATTTGCTCGCGCAGTTCTTCGACCGTGCCTCCGCCGGTTCCGTTATCGGCCTTGCCCACATTCATGTAGGCCACGGCCATCTTCTGCAGGTCGGGGATGTTTTTCTCCAGGTACTTCAGCGCATCCTTGATCTGCAGCGCAAACAGGCGGCGCAGACCTGCGCGGTGTTTGGCGGCGGACACCTCGGGTTCGTCGAACACTTCGATGGTTACGGCATCGCCTTGATCGATCAGCGCCGGGAAGCCGATCAAGGTCTGGCCACCTTTGCGGATTTCCAACAGCTCGGGCAGCTCGCCAAAGGTCCAAGCGGTGTGGCGCTGTTCGGTGACCGC
>JBDTAG010000461.1:0-7804 GCA_039924745.1 Rhodoferax sp. | reverse complement strand
CAGCAGCAGCCACAACAACAATTGGCGCTTGAGGGAAAGCCCCGACAACGGGGAGCGGCCACCCGGTTTCATGTCGACACCATCAGGCGCTGGTCGATTCCAATAGGTAACCCAAGCCCCGCACATTGCGTATGCCCAGACCCGAGTCATCCAACTTGCGCCGTAAACGGTGCACGTAGACCTCCAGTGCATTGGACGCGACACCGCCACCGCCATCGGTTGGATCGCTCTGCCAGGCGTTCAACACGTCTTCGCGGCTGACCACTTGACCGGCATTGGCCACCAGTAAGGACAGCAACGCCCATTCGCGTTGGGTCAGCTCCATTTCGTCATCGCCCAGCCAGGCACGGTGCTGTACGGCATCCACCCGCAGCTTGCTGGTGGTGGTGTCGCCGATCTCCAACGATCCGCCAAAGGCTGGCATGCGCGAGCGACGCAACATGGCTGCCAGACGCGCCTGCAGCTCCGCCATGATGAAGGGCTTGGTGAGGTAATCGTCGGCTCCGGCGTTGAGCCCTTGCACGCGGTCATCGACCCCATCGCGTGCCGTCAGAATCAACACCGGCAGGGCCAGCACGCGCTGGCGCAACCACTGCAGCAAGGCCATGCCGTCGAGCTTGGGCAAACCCAGGTCGAGGATGACGCCATCAAAGCGCGTGGTTTCCAGCAGTTCACGTGCCTGCAGCCCATGGACAGCGCAGTCCGTAGTGTGTCCAGCCTGGGTGAGCTGCGCTGCGAGCGCATCACGCAGCAAATCATCGTCTTCAGCAATCAGAATATGGGCCATGGGTGTACGTTATTGCCGGTAATACGTGGGCAACGCACGCAAGTACCTTGGCAGGTTGGGGTTCTTCATTAGACGCGACATGAACTGGGGATCTTCATTGGTCGTCAGCGGACTTAGTCGGGTCTTCTCAAACGGTAAGCCAAAGCGACAAACCAGCAGGCGTTTGGCCTCGGCCGGGCTTACAACGGCGTCCGTTGGCGCAGGCAATTTGCACTGCGCAAAATCTTTGGCCAGTTGCTCTGGCGACAGCTTGGCTGCAAGCTGGGCCGCGTCAAACTTCAGGCCTTGCTGGATGCGCGCCTCGGTCTCGGCCACAGACATGGGCGGCAGTCTGGTGCCAGGGCAATTGGGCGTCATGGCCTTGCTGCGCTTGGCCTTGGCGAATACGGTGGTGGTTTCGATATCGTCGCTGCCACGCAGGGTTTTGAGCAGGCCGGCATCGCCATACAAGGGTTCGCCCCGCACCACCACCAACTGGATATTTTCTTCAATGGTATTGATCAGGTTGCGATAAGGGTCCGCGTTGCGGTCGTCTACGACCAACACGTCGGCCAAGTAGCCTTCAGCGATCTGGCCCAGGCGATGGCTCCAACCCATGGCATCGGCGGGCTTGCGGGTGACCATCTCGACCAGGTCGCGGTCACTGAACAAACCATGCAGCGCGTGTTTGTTGACCAGGTCGGCCACCTTGAGCTCGCCCAGGCTGGACTTGCTGCCTGACGGCGCCCAGTCTGGCGCCAAGCTAATGGACAGGCCGGCGTGCTTGGCCGCCTCCACATTGGCAGTCTGGCCGTACAGCATGAAGTTGGACAAGGGCGACCACACCAGCTTGGCGCCCACCGACGCCATCTCCTGCAACTGCGGCACGGTCAGGCCAACGCCGTGGATAGCGATCAGCTCAGGGCCGAGCAAATTGCTGTCCTTGATATTGTTGAACTCGTAGGCCATGCGTGGTGACCGTCCTTCGGCCAGGTGCACCACCAGTGGCCCCTTGCCCGCCTCGGATTGCATGGTGGCCCATTCCTTGGCGCTGCGACCAATGTCGGTGTGGCTGACTGCGACACGTGGTTCCACATGAGAGTTTTCGATATTGCGTACCAGGCATTCTTCTTTGGAATAGGCCGATGTGGGGCGTCCACCTTGCAGGCTGGTGGTGCCGCCAGCCAGGGCCTTGTATTCGCCGTAGCGGCCAATCTCGGTGCCCAAATCGAGGTAATAGGGCCGCGTCAGCACCTCTTGTGGGAAGGTGATGCGCTTGTTGTAAATCGCGTCGTACCAGCGCCATTCGTAGCGGTCAAGGTACTTGCGCTTGATGGGCATCAAGGGGTAGATCGCGTATTCCGGGTGGTTGTGCAGATCGATGATGCCGGGGTAGATGACACCCTTGCTGTCCACCACTGGCGCGTCCTTGGCGGCATCTGGCAATGCATCACCGTAGCGCGCGATGGCCATGATCTTGCCACCGGCCAGCCACACGCGGGCGTTGGGGAATACGTCGCCCGCATCGTTCATCGTAACGACCTTGCCAACCAATACGAGACCGGTGTCGGTATTCCAAGTTGTCTGTGCTTGGACCGTGCCGGCTAACGCTACCAGAACCAGGCTCGGAGCCCAATGGCGCAGGGTGCGGTAGAAAAGTGGTCCAGTGGGGCGCATGAATATGACAGTCTGCATGGGAAGTGGAGGGGCCGTCCATCATAGCGCCGGGTACCATCGCTTCGTTCCTATTCCCCACTGCTCCATCACCGCCCGTGCAATTTCCTTTCGAATCTTCACAACCTCTTCACCCGACCCGCCGCAGCATCGTGCTCGCCAGCCTGGGCTTGTTGGCACTGCAATCCGCACCTGTCGCGGCTTCACCAAGGCCGACATTGCAAACGCAACCTGCGCGGTGGCCCTACGCATCTGCAGTGCCTGGCGGAATCGCCCGCTTAGACTTGGGCATTGCAACGGTAAAACCTGCTGCGCGTCTGGCTGAGGTGCCGCTGCTTGTGTTGCGCGAGGCCGACCGCTGGACGGCCTTGGTAGGCATCGCGCTGTCCACCCTGCCCGGCCGTGCCAGCATAGACGTGCAATCCGATATAGGTGATCTGCGGCAAGTGGACTTCACCGTAATGCCAAAACTCTATTCGGTGCAGAAATTGAAAGTTGCTCCTGGCAAGGTTGACCTTTCGGCTGCAGACGAAGCACGTTTCACGCGCGAGCAAGCCCACTTGACCAGCGTGCTCACCACCTTTAGCGAGCCCGCACCGCAAACACTATTGCTGCGTATGGTGGCACCCGTTACGGGACGTCGCTCCAGTTCCTTTGGCCTGCGCCGCGTTTTCAATGGCCAGGCCCGTAGCCCGCACAGCGGCATGGACATTGCCGCTGCATCGGGCACACCGGTACTGGCACCGCTACATGGGCGTGTCATCGACACCGGCAACTATTTTTTCAGCGGCAACACCATTTGGTTAGACCACGGTGGTGGTCTTTTAACCATGGTCTGCCACCTGAGCGCATTCCACGTCAAAGCGGGCGACCAAGTCAACGCAGGCGACCGCATCGCGGCAGTTGGCGCCACCGGGCGTGTAACTGGCCCACATCTGCACTTCGGCGTTGCACTCAATCGCAAGATGGTGGATCCGGCGTTATTTTTAAGCGCCTGATCAATCAACCGTTGTGCCAACCTGGCAATAAATTTAGACCTTTGGGCAATCCATTAACGCTGCGTTACGCCCAAGTCGGCGCGCGGCTTCCAGTCGGCGTCAACAGTTGCAGTAATTTTTGCACTGCCGATGAACAAGCGATCCGCTGGCAACTTGTGGCTGGCCAAGTAGTCTTTGACAACCACGCCACGCTGCAATGCCAGCGCGCGCATGCTGTCTTCGTTCACGGGAATACTGGCTAGCAACAAAGCCTCCATCTGCGCATCGGGCACGTCCTTGGTCAACCCTATGACGTTGCGCGGCTTGGTGATGTCGGCGCGGCGGTAGACGCCTTTAAGCAGTGCTGGGTATTCGGCGTCGGTGATCTCGCTCTTGGTGGCAACTGCCTGGCCGGTCACGACAGCGCGCAGACGTTTCTCGCCGCGCATCAGGGCTTTGAGGCTTTCACGTTTGAAGGCGTCGCGCTCCTTGTCCAAGTTGGCCGTGCCGACCACGGTGACATTCAACGTGGGACGGGTGACCAGGGCCTTGGCAATCTTGTCCAGCCCTTCCATGGCAGTGGTCGACAGCTCGCTGCTGCCGGGTGCGAACACCACAGCGCTGGCATCCGCATCCGCCACGCCACCGAAGGCATGGGCCAGCAGGCTAAAGGGAGAGGTCAACGCCTTGCCAATCAAGTTGGTGACAACCTTCCATGCCAGCGCGCCAAAACTGAACTGTGGGTCGTTCAGCGAACCACTGATGGGCAGATCAATGTCAATGACGCCATTGCTGTCGGCCAACAGTGCCACGGCTAGCTTGACCGGAAGGCTGTTGGGGGCGCCCTTGACCTCGTCGCCAAAGCTCAGTTGGTTCAACACCAATTTGTTGCTGGCGGTAAGCTGTCCGTTGGGCAGCACGGTGTAATTGACGTCCATGCTGAGCTTGCCGCGCTCGATGCCATAGCCCGCGTATTTGACTGAATACGCGGTCAGCGGTGGCAGGTCCAGGTCATGCACCTTGCCTTTGATATCCAGTGCAAGTGGTTTGGCCAAAGGGTTTACTTTGCCGGTAATTTCCAGCGACGCAGTGCCTTCCGCACGACCATGCAAGTCGAGGTCGGCCAGTTGCGCCACACCGTCCTTGGGCAGCGATGAAAACTGGCTCAAAGTGCCCTGGAGTTCGCTCAGATCGGCAGAGTAGTTGGGGCGGATAAATCGGTCCGAAAACAAGACCTTGCCATTGGTCAGGCGCACCGGTCCGACAGTGATGTTGGCAGGCTGTGCTGCCGGGGGGGACACTGGGCCATCCGATGCCGCTTTTTGCCCACCAACGGGCGAAGAAGTCTTCACCAAATCCTGCAGGTTGAGGCGACCCGTGGGGTTTACGATCACCCGCGCAAAGAAATCCGACAATGTTGCTTCGCGCACCTGCACACGGGGCGCTGTGCCGGGGGCAAGATTGAGCGTGATGCCAGGCACGTTGAGCGCCTTCCAGCTCAACAATTCTTCGGTTACACGCAGGTCGGCGGTGTCACCCGTTCCAGCGCTAGCAGTCGCGTTCGCTGCACCTGCGGGGGCTGCACCTGCACTGGGGCTACCGGCAACGGTGTTGGCACGGAAATCCGTCAGCGACGCATCACCTTGCACCTGCACGTCTGGCCCAGCCGCAGTGGCCGCGTACCGCACTTGTCCTTTGAAGCTGGCGTCGGCCCGAAGTATGGCGATATTGAGTTGGTCTGCAAAGTATGGTGCCACGGCATGCAACGGGATGTTCGTGGCCTCTATCAGGCCTTGTGCGGCCACCGGTGCCCACGCCACGGTGCCACGGTAGTTCAAGCTCCCCGGCTCGGTGCGGCCGGATTTAACGCGGGCGGACAGCGTCAGTGGCGCGGGCTTGGTACCGTCCAGAGTGGCCGACTTGAGCTGCAACTTCAGCGCCGAGACTTCCAACCGCGCTGGGCGCACTGTGCTGCGGTCGTCCAATTTGACAACTCCGTCGTCTACCGAAAGCTCGCCCAAGCTCACACGCCAAGGTGACGCAGCAGACGCATCAGGCTTGGTGACAACGGGCTCTGCAACGGGTTCCGCTTTCAACCAGTTATGCACCATCCACTGCCCTTGGGCGTCGCGGGACAGCATGGCGCTGGGGCTGTGCAATGCGACTTTGCCAACCGTTGCGGTGTGGGTGTTCAAGTCTACTTTCGCATCGGTGACTTCTAATAATTTGACGTGCGGCATTTCAGCGGCTGCGCGATCTGCACCTGTGGTGCCGGTGGCCGCGAGCGCCTTGGTCGAACGTTCTTTGGCTGCTTTGAGCGCGAAATCGTGCACCGCCAAGTGTGCAATGCTAGCCTGCAGCTTGACGCTACCTTGCTTGTCCGCAGCCCAGCTCGCGTCCAACTCAGCATCCAGCACGCCTTGTACCGCCGGGTGCAGGTACTGGGCCAAATAGGGCGTCGCCAGGCCCAACTCCGCATCGGTGACCGAAGCATGTGCACTGGCCAGTGACTCGGCCACCTCGCCGTTGAACGACAGTTGCGCGGTCTTGTCTTTGGACGGCACGCTGGCCGAACCTTCAAACCGGGCCGCCGATGCCGTCATCGGCCAGCGCAGGTCTTGGGCTTGCAGCTCCAATTGCGTGAGCGTCAAACGAGCTGGTTGCGCAGCGGCATCATCGGCCCACGCCACCTCACCCTTGTGCAACGCAAAACGCTCTAAGGTCAGCGTCCAAGGGTGCACTGTAGCCAAAGGCTTAGAGCCTTTTGGGCTGCTAGCCCTCGTAGATATTGCGGGTACAGCTACTGTATTAATAGCAACCGGTTCGTGCTTTGCCGAAGATACGGCTGAGCCCAGCGCCAGATTGATGTGCCCCGCACGGTTCCGGGCTGCCTGCAGCTTGGGGCCCTCTATCTCCAGCGAGGCCAGCTTAACGACGTGCTCCAGAGGGCGCACGTCAGACAGCGCTGCCGTGATGGATTCAACCGCCATCAACGGTGCACCGGCAGTATCTGCAAGCGCCACGTCCGACAGTTTGAGCTTACCGGAAAGGCTCAATTTGGATTGTTTGGCCTGCTCAAAAGCCAACCGCAAATCAGCATCCACCACGGCACTTTGCACGCGCACTGGCAAGCTACTGGGAAGGTAGGTCAAATAGGGCGCCAAGTTCAGTTGCTTGATCTTGAGCGTGGCATCCCCTTTGTTGGTCTGCGCAAAGGGCGTTCCCTCTGCTGCTGAATCAAAAGTACTGCCGTTTAGCGTGAAGGCCAGGCGCGGCACCACTTTGACTGTGCGTTTGGATTCCAGCGTACTCAGGAACGGCACGGCCAATTGAAGCCCCCGTACGATGTGTTGACGCACGCCATTCGGCGTGTGGTCGGTAAAGTCCACCGCACCATTGGTAAGGGTTAGGTTATACAGTGCAAACGGAAGGGGTGCCGATGTAGATGGCGGTGCCTTGTTGAGGGTTGCAATGATGTCGTCCACATCGTAGTGGCCATCGCCCATGTGGACTACGCGAAGGGTGGGCCCGTCTACCGTAATGGCATCCATCACCGGGGCCAGACGCAAAACCGACTCCATCTCGGCATCTACATACACGCGGGCTATTTGCAACTGTTTGGCGTGCCCGTCCGCGGTGGCAACCGCCAAATCGGACAGGGTCAGCTCCAGTGACCAGGGCCTGAACGTTACCGTACCCACGGTAACAACGCGACCCAACGCTTGGCTACCCTTCTCTTCTACCAGTCGTTTCACTAGCGGCGGAACGGCCAGCCACGCCAATACCCAAACCGCCAGCAGCCCCCCGGCAGCCCAGCGCGCACGGCGCAACCACACAGAAGGAATGGAAAAAGGAAACTGCATGAGTGAATGCGCTTTCGTTGCGGCTGTAAGACGGATATCGTAATTTTAGTTGGCGTGTGATGCGATCAAAGCGCCATAATTTAAATCAATGGAGCCCACGCTGTGACCCACCAACCACCCAGAGCCCTGCTGTTTGCTGCGGCACTATTCGCCTGCAGCGCCTATAGCAGCCCCGTATCGTCAGGCACCTGCGTTATCAGGCTGGCCTATAACGAAGTGGCTGCCCCACCCTTCTACTTTGGTGATGGCGGCAAAACCCCGCCCAACCCCGGCCCCGCCATCGAACTGGTGGACATGGCGGCTAACCAATTGGGTTGCAAGATCGAATGGCAGCGTAAACCGCTTAAACGCATCATCCACGAGCTGGAATACGACGCAATAGACGCTACGCTGGCGCTATCGTACGGCGACGCCCGCAAATCGTTTCTGGTCTACCCGATGAAGAATGGGCTGCCTGACGCCAACCTGGCTCTGTGGTCTCTATCGTACGACTTCTATGTCAAACAAGGCTCGACCCTCAAATG
>JBDTAG010000460.1:0-4276 GCA_039924745.1 Rhodoferax sp. | reverse complement strand
GCGTACATACAGGAAAGTGAAGCACCGGTAGCCGATCAATTTGATCGGCGATTAGAGGCATGGTTTGCGGCGTCCGAACGGTATCCGAGGCAGCTACACGAGCTTGACAAGGCAACCTATCTGGCCTTGAAACACGCAGACCGATCGCGCGATAACTCCAGTTGGCGGTAAGTACACGTTCATTTAGCTATTAAATGAATAGCACAATATTCAATTGACACGAGGGCTACAGCCCGATTTTCCATATAGTCTGTGTTCGAAGGGCCGGCGGCGTTGCATAAGCAGTGCGGCTTGCGGTAAGGTGCGATTAACTTTACCCCTGCGTCACACAGGTTCGCAATGACTTTGGTGTAATCCAACGCAGTGTCAAACGCCCCATGATTTTCGATCTATGAACCCAATTTATACCCATCTGTCCATTTCCACGCCATCCGGAAAAACTCCGCAAAACACAGCGAGCGCCAGTCGTCAAAAGGGTGTGGGCAAACCATTGCTGATCACCGTGGTCGCGATTGTGGCGGCTTCGGCAGCGTGGTGGGCTTGGTCTGCACGCCACAGCGGCAATGGAATGGGTGCTTCAGGTGAGCCCGCACATGCTGCCAGCGCGGCCGCGTCCGGCGCGCGAGGTGGAAGTCGGGGTGGCGGTGCTGGTGGTGGTCGCTTTGGCGCCGTTAACCGCGTACAGCCGATCAGCGTGGCGGCCGTGCGCAAGCAGGATGTTCGTGTCAGCGTGAGTGCCATTGGCAATATCACAGCGGCCAACACAGCCGTTGTGCGCGCCAAAGTGAGCGGTGAACTGAAGGCTTTCTACTTCAAGGAAGGTCAGACGGTCAAAGCCGGTGCATTGTTGGCAGAAATTGATCCTCGGCCTTACCAGATTGCCTTGGCACAAGCCCAAGGCACTTTGGTGCGAGACCAGGCACAATTGGCCAACGCAAAGATTGACTTGGCGCGCTACAAAGATCTGCTTGCCAAAGACGCAGCGCCCAAACAGCAAATGGACACCCAACAGGCGCTGGTGGCCCAACTGGAAGGCACGGCGATGAGCGACCAAGCCCAGGTCGATAACGCCAAGCTGCAGCTCTCATACACACGCGTGGTTGCTCCCATTTCAGGCTTGGTAGGTTTAAAGCAGGTCGATATCGGCAACAACGTGCAACCCAGCGATGCCAATGGTTTGTTGAGCATCGCGCAGACCCGCCCCGTCAACGTGGTGTTTTCGGTACCCGATGTGCAATTGCCACAGATACTGCGCCAGCTCAAAGCCGACAAGGGCTTGCCCGTGCAAGCCTGGGACCGTGACCAAACGACGAAGTTGGCAGACGGAAAATTGGCCAGTACCGATAACGCGATCGACACGGCCACGGGCACCATCAAGCTCAAGGCCCAATTTGCCAATGCAAAGGATGAGTTGTTCCCCAATCAGTTTGTCAATGTGCGCTTGCAGGTGGACAACATTGAAGACACGTTGGCGGTGCCCAGTGCAGCGCTCTTGCGCGGCGCACAAGGAACCTATGTTTACTTGGTGAACGCCGACAGCACGGTTACCGTGCGCACGGTAACTGCCGGAGCCAACGATGGCGACTGGATCAGCGTGCAAGGCCAGTTGAAAGTGGGTGACAAGGTGGTTACCGATGGTGCTGACCGCTTGCGTGAAGGTGCCCAAGTGGAAGTGATCGCCCCCAACGCGGGCGGCAAGGGTGGCGCCCAAGGCGGCGGCAAGCGACACGGTGCATCGGCACCTGCATCAGCACCTGCATCTGCTCTCGCTCCCGCATCCACGCCCGCTGCGACTGCCAACGCAAATCCGGCTACAACAGCAGAAGACCCACCTTGGATGAGCCGCATGCCGCCCGAGGTCGCAGCCAAGATTCGGGCGATGAGCCCTGACGAACGTGCCGCCTGGATGCAGAAGCGGCGTGAGGAGCGCGCCAAGGCCGCCGGCAATAACTGATGGACGGCACAGCCACGCTATGAATCCGTCACGCATTTTTATTGAGCGCCCCATTGCCACCTCGTTGATGATGGTGGCCATCCTGCTGGCAGGCTTGTTAGCCTATCGCCTGCTGCCGCTGTCTGCCTTGCCCGAGGTGGATTACCCCACCATCCAGGTCACTGCGCTGTACCCCGGTGCCAGCCCCGATGTAGTGGCTTCCAGCATCACCGCGCCCATGGAGCGACAATTTGGCCAGATGCCGGGCCTGGCGCAAATGTCGTCCACCAGTTCGGGTGGTGCGTCGGTCATCACACTGCGGTTTGCGTTGTCGCTGTCACTGGACGTGGCAGAGCAAGAGGTGCAGGCCGCCATCAATGCAGGTAGCAACCTGTTGCCCAGCGACATGCCCATGCCGCCCACCTACAGCAAGGTGAACCCTGCGGACGCAGCAGTGATGACGATTGCAGTCACCTCGCCGTCGTTGCCGGTTATCCGGGTACACGATTTGGTCGAGAGCCGTCTGGCGCAAAAGATTTCGCAAGTCCCCGGTGTAGGCCTGGTGTCGATCGCCGGTGGTCGCCGACCTGCCGTACGCATACAAGCCAACCCCAAGGCGATAGCTGCGTTGGGCATGTCTTTGGAAGACGTGCGCTCGGCTATTGGCAGTGCCAACGTCAATCAGGCAAAAGGCAGCTTCGACGGCGCAGCCCGCGCATCGACCATTGATGCCAATGACCAGCTCAAGGCCGCTGCCGATTACAACAACTTGATCATTGCGTTCAAGGGCGGCAAACCGGTGCGCTTGAAGGATGTGGCCAATATTGTGGACGACGCAGAAAACCTGCGTCTGGCCGCGTGGGCTGATCTGTCGCCGGGCGTTATTTTGAACGTACAGCGCCAGCCTGGTGCCAATGTGATTGAGACCGTAAACCGCGTCAAAGCGCTGCTCCCACAGTTGCAGTCCACTCTACCGGCGTCGATAGATGTGCGGGTGCTCAGCGACCGCACGGTGACCATCCGTGCATCGGTTGACGACGTTGAGCTCGAACTGTTGTTGTCCATCGCTCTGGTGGTTGCGGTGATCTTTGTGTTCCTGCGCAGCGTTTCTGCCACGCTGATTCCGGCGGTAGCGGTGCCGTTGTCGCTGGTCGGAACCTTCGGTGTGATGTACCTGGCGGGCTTCTCCATCAACAATCTGACGCTGTTGGCGCTGACCATTTCCACCGGTTTTGTGGTGGACGATGCCATCGTGATGATTGAAAACATTGCCCGTTATGTGGAGGCGGGCGAGGCGCCCTTGGCAGCCGCTTTCAAAGGTTCCAAGCAGATTGGTTTCACCATCATTTCGCTGACCATCTCGCTGATCGCGGTGCTGATTCCGCTGCTGTTCATGGGCGATGTGGTAGGGCGCTTGTTCCACGAGTTTGCGATCACGCTGGCCGTGTCCATTCTGATTTCGGCCTTTGTGTCGTTGACGCTGACGCCCATGATGTCCGCGCGTTTACTCAAACACACCCCTGAAGAAAGCCATGGCCCCCTGTACCGCGCGGTGGGCAAGACCTTTGACAGAACTATCGCCGAATACGGTCGCATGCTGAACTGGGTGCTGGACCGGCAAGCTTTGACCCTGATCGTGTTTGCCGTGACCTTGGTGGTGACGGGCTTGTTGTACCTGGTAGTACCCAAAGGATTTTTCCCGGTGCAAGACACGGGCCAGATCCAGGCGATTACCGAAGCCTCACAGTCCACATCTTTTGCCGCCATGGCGAAGCACCAGCAGGCATTGGCCGAAGCTATTTTGAAAGACCCGGCGGTGGAGTCGCTGTCGTCGTTCATTGGTGTTGACGGTGCTAACGCCACGCTGAACTCAGGTCGTATGCTCATCAGCTTGAAGCCGCTAAACGTGCGCGGTCTGTCGGCCAGCGACGTCATACGTCGCCTCTCCAGCGTGACCGACACCATGCCCGGTATCTCGCTGTACATGCAGCCGGTGCAAGACCTGACGATTGAAGACCGCATCTCCAAGACGCAGTACCAGTTCACCATGAGCTCGCCTGACCAGGCCGAGCTATCCAGCGCAAGCGCACGCCTGTTGGAGAAGTTGCGGGCCTTGCCACAATTGGCCGATGTTGCCAGTGATCTGCAAGACCAAGGCCTGCAAGCCTATGTAGACATTGACCGCGACGCGGCAGGGCGCTTTGGTGTCAGTGTTGCAGCGATCGACTCGGCGCTTTACAACGCGTTTGGCCAGCGGCTGATCTCCACCATTTTCACGCAATCCAACCAGTACCGCGTGGTGCTGGAGGTCGACCCGATGTTCAAGCAAGGCATAGAGGGCGT
>JBDTAG010000459.1:0-5300 GCA_039924745.1 Rhodoferax sp. | reverse complement strand
AGCGGGCAACACGGTTCGGTGTCCCTGAAATTGTTATGCAAATTTTGCCGCGCACAGTGCGGCAACGGAATAAATTTTCCACCATTTACCTAAAGTTCCTCCATTTGCTGCCGAAGAATAGTTGCGTGAGGCCCGAATGGGTCTTGTTGTTTATGAAACTGGAGGTTCGGCCATGGGAACAAATGCAATAGGAGCGGAGGTAACCCCTGCTCAGCAGGCTCGTGTAGCTGAGGCACTTCCGGTTAAGCAGGTTGGCACCGCCAAGCCAGAAGCCAATCAGACGGCACAGGCCCAACCAAACGAAGTAAGAAGCTCGCTCAAGCCGAGCAGCGCGGCATTGCATGAAGCGGTTACCCAAGCAAATCATGTGCTTGAGGCAAAAACCGCGAACGAATTGAAGTTTTCAATCGTCAAAGGTGCGGGTATTGAAGTGGTGAAGATGGTGAACCAAGAGACCGGCAAGACCATCATGCAGTTCCCATCCGAAAAAATGATCGAAATTGCGAAAACCCTCGACCAGGTGTCCGGGGCGATCATCAAAGTGCAGGCCTGACCACACTTCGGCACCCGGAATTTTGCAGACGTTTGCCAGGGCTATCTTCCTGCCTGCCCAGTCCGTAGCAAAAGGTCTCTAAAGGCCACCATTATTTTCTGCATTGCAGGGGCCTTGTAGGGAAACATGTCCTTCGGATCCATCGTGTGAATAACAGCGCCGGGATCCACTTCAAAGAGCAGCAAATCACCTGCAGCGGTCTCTGCACAATCCATGACCAAATATTCCAGTCCAAAGCTCGAATGGATACGTTGCAATGCCTGTGCGTGCCGGCGGGCAAAGTCAGACTCAAAGGTTTGCATAAACCGCTCCTCCTCATCGCGCTTCCATGCACTGTCGGCCATGCCTGCGTTGAGATAGTGCACCATCCATTTCTCCGAGACCGCCATGTGCCCTGCGTAGGCCATGCCATCGACCAGAACGACCCGGAATTTTCGGTAGTACCCATCGGCACTGCGGTAATCCACGAAGGGGGAGATGTAAAACTCGGACGCCTGATGTGTTTCAAGATACTGCGACAAATGCATCAGGCTGTCGATCTTCTCCAATCCAATCCCCGCATGCGAATCCACCGGACGAACAATCAGCGGAAATCCACCTTCACTGAGCCATTCTGACAATGGGGTCTTGCCCGCGGCCAGCGCCTCAAGCGCTGCGCGCGTCGTCAATGCGGTCTGGGGCATGCTGATGCCCGGTATGCCCTGCAACATATTGAATGCATGTTGCCTGGATGTGCGAAGCAAGGCGGCGGGCTGTATCAAGACCGGCTTTTCCCAAGAAGGCACTTCGGCGACCAGCTGTTCAAGTAATTCATGCGTATGGCTGGTATCAGATACAGCGATGATCGCGACATCGTGCTCAGGCAATGGCTTTGGAATGGGCTCGCCCGGTACCAGGTAGAGCATGCTCAGTTGAATATCCGAGTTTTCAAAGAGAAATGGCAAGGGCGTGTTCACCATCAAATCGCCGGGCGCCATGATCGCCAAGAGTCGAATGCAAACGGGTTTACTGGCAGCGAGTTCATAAACGCGATTCGCGTCAAGTGCCAGCGTAAGAACATTCAACCCTGCCTCTTTGGCACCCTGAACCTGCAAGATGGTGGACAAATCCATCAGCGCATTCACATCCAGGGGGTTGACTTCCGCGCGCCGAATCATCGCGTCAGCAAGTTCGGCAAGGCTCTCACCCCGAAAGCGCTTATGCATGATGAAGGCCAGTCCCAAAAGCGGGGGAAATTCACCAGGATTTTGCGACGTGCTCTGTTGGGTCATACGACTCTGTTTTTTCCACAGACTAGGACGGCGTCCAGCAACGCATCAATATCGCTGTGGTTGGTGCGGTGGTTAACGATGGCGGCACGTATCACGGTGCGGCCTCCAACGCTGCTGGTAGACGGTGCAGCGATACCGGATTCGTGCAAATCTGCCACGATGTCTCCATTGACGCGGTCAGCATCTTCACAGCGGTATCGAAAGCAACATATGTTCATGGCCACAGGCGCCATAAGTTCCAACTCGGGAATAGCCTCTACCCGTGCCTTCAAATACTGCGCTAGCTCGCAGGTGTGGGCTACGACGGCTCCCAGTTTGTCGGTGCCATGGCAGACCAACGTAAACCAGGTCTTGAGCGCACGAAAACCGCGCGACAAATCAGGCCCAAGATCACAGGGCCACGGAGAACCCGCTGCCAGTCCCCGTGACTGGCGGGTCAGGTAGACCGCCTGTGAGGCGAAAGTATCCATCTGGTCGGAACGTCTGCGCGCAAGGATGTAGCCAGCGTCATACGGAACCTGGCCCCACTTGTGGAAATCCAGTGCCAAGGAATCAGCAAGCTCAATACCCTTGAACCGGGGCGCCAATGCAGGCGACAAGATGCCTAGCGCGCCAAGGGCACCATCGACGTGAAACCAAAGCCCTTCGCGTTGGGCCAGTTGGGCAATAGCGTCCAAATTGTCGATTGCGCCCGTATTGACGGTACCAGCGGTCCCCACCACCAAAAACGGATGATTACCGGCAGCGCGGTCAATAGCGATCAACTTTGCAAGCGCTTCAACGTCCATTTGGTCGTCACCGTCCACCGGGACGCTACGCAAGGCCTGTGTGCCGATACCGGACATCTCCAATGCCTTGCCAATGCAACTGTGCGCGGTGACTGCAGCATAGGCGGTCAATGGACTAGTTAACGCTGCCAAACCGGTTTCACGCGACCCGACCCCCAGTGCTTTGGTACGCGCCAACAAAACCCCGATGAGGTTGGCGGTGGAAGATCCGGTGACGAAAAGACCATTGGCGCTCGTCGGGAAGTTAAACAATTCACGCATCCAGAGGCCAATCTGCCGTTCGACCTCCAACGGCATTTGGTCGCGTCCGCCCAGGTTGGCATTCAAGCCGGCTGCCAGCATTTCAGCCAACATGCCTTCGACGTTGCCAGCCCCCTGCACCCAGCCCATAAAACCCGGGTGCGTGTTGCCCACGGCATAGGGCAGCACGTGGGTCATGAATTTTGAATGCGCGTCTTCCAGTCGTGTTGGCCTCTTGGGAAGTGGCTCGGTGAAGGAAGAACGGACCTCTGCCGGAATGGGCTGCCAAACGGGTCTTTCGCGAATGTTTGCCATGTACTCAAACATGTCATCGAGCATGCGGTGCCCTTGTCGACGCACATCGGCCCAATCGGTAGGATCAAGCGAACGGTGCTCAACCCCCGGCGCATCGTGACGATTTTTCATGTCGTTAGCATACCCGCAGAGCAGTTACACAGCGCCAGGCTGCTCCGCGAAAATGGGAATTTTTGCCCACCAGGTACTGATGGTCAGGCACGTTGCCACCCACAATAACTATGCTTTTTATAGCGCATTACGCTTATTGGACGAGGGCTAGCGCCTGATTTATCTTAAGAGATTGTCAGAACCACCTATTTGAACGCCTTGACCAAGGCTTCAAACTGCGTCTTGACCGACTTATCGTGTGGAATGATGGCGGGCACTGCGCGTTCTACCCCCAGCAATTCATACACCGCCATTTGCGCAGCCCGCACGGAATACTCCACCGTGAACACCACATCGTCCGCAATCTCCACAAACTGGCTGACAAAGGCCAGGTTCTTGGAGTTTTTGGGCACGGGCAATGGCCGGTCACTGTGGGCACGGGGCATGAACATGCTGGTGATGTAGGGCATACGGCACGGGATGCAGTTGGCGTGGGCCACGGCGTCCAGGTCAAAGCGCAAATGGCCACATAGCTCGCGCAAGATCTCTTCGCCGGTGCATTCGGCCATCGGCTTGGCCACAAAGTTGCCTATGCGGTCTGGAAATAAGGCGTAGCCCCAAAAGACCTGCACATCAGGGCTTTGGTTGGCAAAGTGCGGCTGGTGCGCCAGCACGATCGACATGAACCAATTGGAGTCTTTGAACGTAACCAGACCGCCGGTGCCGGGCTCGTTGCCGCTAAAGGTTTTCATTTTGTCAAAGAAGACGGTGTCTTTCAGCGTGACGGTGAACGACTCCCACGCCGACTCGGCGATGCTGCTGTTAAACGGTGCGGGGTTGCCAAACTCAGGGCGGCCCTGGGCCAGCTTCTCCCACAGGGTCCAACCCCCGCTGTCTTGCTTGGTCAGGGCAGCCGGTGCGCTGTGCATGGAACCCACGCTGGAGGCATCAGTCATGGAGCCATTTTGGAAGAACACCAGGTCGTCTGGCTGCACGGCAATGCGTTCAGGCTTGCCACTGCGTTGGCACTGGATAGCGGTCACCACAAACTTGCCGTCTTGTACGGTGTGCTCCAGATCGGTCACCTTGCAATCCATCACAAACTGCACGCCTTGGGCTTGTAGCCAGGCTTGCAGCGGGCGCACAAAGGAGTCGTATTGGTTGTAGACCGTGCGCTTGACGCCGCCCAGCGTTTCGATGCGCGAGAACTCCAGCATGAAGCGGTGCAGGTAGCGCTTGAACTCCACCGCGCTGTGCCAAGGCTGAAAGGCAAAGGTGGTCGCCCACATGTACCAAAACTCGGTTTCAAAGAAGGCGGGCGAGAGCCAGTCGGTAATGACCGAGGTGCCCAGCGCTTCTTCGCTGGCGTTGCTCAGTGCAAGCAACTCTGCACGGTCGTGCATGCTAAAGCCCATGGATTCGACTGGCATTTTGGCGCGCTGGCGGCTGACCAGCCTGGCCATGGAATGGGCTTTGTACTTTTCGTTAAAGGCCACAGTTTCATCAAATACGCTCTGGCCGTCGTGCTCCAGCGAGGGAATGGTTTTGAACAGGTCCCAGGTGCACTCATAGTTGTCGGTGGTGAGCATGCGACCACCGCGCAAAGAGTAGCCATGCTCGGCATCACCTGCACCGTCCAGGCTACCGCCCAGCAGTGGCAGGGCTTCAAAAATGGTGATGTTGGCGGCAGGCACTTTGGCGTCGCGGATCATGAAGGCGGCCGCCGCCATGGAGCCGATGCCGCCGCCTATCAGGTAGGCTTTGAGATTGGCACGTGGAGTGTTTTGGTCGGTTGTTTGCATGGCAATAGCTTTCTACGGCTACCTAGTGGGTGCAAGGCTCAGGTCACAGCGGATGTTGTGGTGAGTGCATGCACGCAGCTTGGTCGCCATAGGCCCGCATTCAAATGATCACGATCAATTGGCGGCCGGTATTGCGAGCTTCATTGCTATCCATTAAGCCCGCAGGCGCTTGCGGATGCGGCTCAGGGCCTCAGGGGTCACGCCCAGGTAATGCGCCACATCACGCACTTGGATCCGTTCG
>JBDTAG010000458.1:0-3150 GCA_039924745.1 Rhodoferax sp. | reverse complement strand
ACCCAGTGTCAATGTCATACCTTTTTCTCCGATGGTGCTGCATCTGCCGTGGGCACTGACACTGCAGCTTGGGTTGCAGCGTACTTGACCACAGAGAGTCGGTCTTTTGCCTTAACCCGAACTTGATCTGATGCGCTTATGAACTTCGAATCCTTGCGTGCGCGCATCGTCAGCGCAATTGCCGAGATCATGGCCACCAACAAAATGGCGGCAGCGACCTCAAGCGGGTAGAGGTATTGCGTATACAGTAATTTGCCTAACTCCTTGGTGTTAGACGCCGCTGCAGCAACCGGAACCAAGGCTGAACCAGGCTCATCAACCACCCGGAATCCACCCATCAATACAGCAGACATCTCAAGTGCGATCACAACACCAACAATTGCTGCAAATGGAAAGTGTTTCCAGAAGCCGTTACGCAAATTCTCTGCATTGACGTCCATCATCATCACAACGAACAAGAACAACACCATCACCGCACCTACGTATACCAAAATCAATGTAATTGACAAAAATTCAGCTTTGAGCAGCATCCAGATCATTGATGCCTGGAAAAAAGTTAACACCAAAAAGAGTACGGCATGAATAGGGTTACGGGCTGTGATCACACGAAATGCTGCCAACAGCATGATCGCGGAAAACACATAAAACAAACCAGTGGTGACACTCATGATTCAAATTCTTTCTTGCCGCAGATCAGCGATATTTGGCATCGGTCTGCCGATTGGCCGCAATCTGGCTTTCATATCGATCACCCACCGCAAGCAACATCTCCTTAGTGAAATACAAATCGGCGCGGGATTCACCGTGGTATTCAAAGATTTGTGTTTCAACGATGGAATCCACTGGGCAGCTCTCTTCGCAAAAACCACAGTAGATGCACTTGTTAAGATCAATGTCATAGCGGGTCGTACGGCGGGAACCGTCATCACGCATTTCAGACTCAATCGTGATAGCCATGGCTGGGCAAACCGCTTCACACAGCTTGCAGGCAATGCAACGCTCTTCACCGTTTTCATAGCGGCGTAGTGCGTGAAGGCCGCGAAAACGCGGAGATAGCGGCGTTTTTTCTTCCGGGTACTGCAGAGTTACCTTGCGGCGGAAGGCATACCTACCAGTCAGAGCCAAACCTTTGAATAACTCCAACATCGCAAAACTACTCAAAAAATCTTTGAGCGAAAACGCCATTGGCTTATGGGCAACAGTATTCGAAGACATATATGTGCCCCTTATTTCCAAATGTTGTAGGGGGCGGGCAATTGCATCCAGGCACCGACGACGAGTAACCAGAATAAAGTAACTGGTATGAACACCTTCCAACCCAAGCGCATGATTTGGTCGAAGCGAAAACGCGGAAACGTGGCCCGAACCCAAATGAAGAACGACATAAACATAAACGCCTTGAGACCCAACCAGATCCAGCCAGGAATCCAGTTCAGCAACGGCGTGTCGACCGGAGACATCCAGCCACCCAAGAACAAGATGGTACCGAGGAGCGAAACAAGATAAAAATTCGCATATTCAGCCAACTGAAACATCGCGAAAGACATACCTGAATACTCGACCATGTGACCGGCAACAATTTCCGCTTCGCCTTCAACTACGTCAAAAGGGTGACGGTTGGTCTCGGCCATACTCGATATCACATAGACAATAAAAATTGGCAGCAACGGCAGCCAATTCCAAGACAGGAAGGTGAGACCCATACTTGCAAAGTGCCCCTTGCCTTGACCCATCACGATGTCTGTCAGATTCATACTGGACGACACCATCAAGACAACCACAAAACAAAACCCCATCGCGATCTCGTAACTGACCATTTGTGCAGATGCACGCATCGCGCCCAAAAATGCATACTTTGAGTTTGAAGCCCAACCGGAAATGATGATCCCATAGACCTCCATTCCAGTAATCGCCATCAAAAACAGTAGTCCTGCATTGATATTGGACAAAGCCACATCGGGCCCAAAGGGAATCACAGACCACGCGGCCAACGCCGGCGTTATGGTCATCACAGGACCCAAAAAGTACAGTCCCTTATTCGCTGCAGCCGGGACCAAAATTTCTTTGGTCATCAACTTGAGGGCATCAGCTATAGGCTGTAAAAGACCAAACGGCCCGACCCGATTGGGACCATGCCGCACCTGCATATAGCCTAGCAGTTTGCGCTCCCACAGCGTGGTATAGGCAATCACACCCATCAGAGGAAGTACCACTACAAAAATTTTGATGAGAGTCCAGATGACAGGCCAGGCCAATTCAGTCCACCACTGCTCAGCTAACAAGCCGAGGCCGAAGTTGAACAGTGTGTCAATCATGACAACACCTCCTGTACAGATGAAGCATTGGCACCTGTACGACCGTCAGCTGTCAACTGTAACGACGAGGCGCGCCGGACAATGCCGTCTAACTGATAAATGCTGGCCACACAAGGCTCAACTACGCTTGCGGAACCTGTAGGTTGAAACGCTACTGTGTTGTTGAGGCGGCTGGCTGGAACTTGCGATGGAACACCACCTTCGTCGTGCGCATGCATATGTTGCAAAACCTCTTGCGCAGACTCAAACTCAAAACCAGGTAGACCAAGCACATTCGCCAAAGCGCGCAATACCTTCCAGGCTGGACGAGTTTCCCCTAAGGGTTTTACAACTGCGTAGAAACTTTGAACCCGTCCCTCTGCATTGATAAACGTCCCCGGCGTCTCCGTGAACGGTGCAATGGGCAAAAGCACATCGCTAAAATCCATATTGGCCTTGAAGGGGCTCAAGGTAACAACCATTTCACATTGCTTCAGCGCGGTGACGGCAGACGCACCAGCTGCCGAATCAAATTCTGGTTCATTGTTCAGCAGAATGGCAGCCTTCAAGTTACCGGACAGCATTTGCCCAGCATGCAAACCTTGGCTTCCTGGTATCGCTCCCGCCAACTGTGCGCCCACGGTATTCGCCGCCTCCGTCAGATAACCAAAACTGGCTCCTGTATGGGTGCCGATCCAATTCGCTAGAGCAAGAATTTGGCTGGCCTGTGAATGGTGCGCCGCAGAGTTACCCAACAAGATGGCCTTCCGATCGCCACCCAGCAAAGACTGGGCAATGCTTTTCGCAGCATCTGTTGCTTCACCGCTCAGTGGGGCGGAAACACCCTTTTCTGAGG
>JBDTAG010000457.1:0-4542 GCA_039924745.1 Rhodoferax sp. | reverse complement strand
CACAGCTGCTTGAACGCGCTCGCGACGGCCTTATCACCGGCGTGCACCATGCCTGGCTGGCCAGTGCACTGGTTGTGGTCTTCGCCATCGTATTGGCACTGCGCCTGCCCCATTTCGCCGTGCACGCACAAGACAAATAGTCCAAAAAGGGCTGTGCACCCAGCGAAGGGTTCGCGCGAGCCGCTAGTGGGTGACGGGCTCAACTGCGAGTTGCGTGGTGCATGGAAGTCAGTTGGGGACCACTGGCTGCATCCTGCCCGTTGGCGAAGTCCACTTAGCACCTGAAACTCCTCACAAGCGGTCACTCGTGAAGCCGGTGCGTAAACCCATGAAAGTCCGCTGTCGAGCGACTCACTTTGAGGTCGCTACGCCGCCCTTGGGCCGACAACTGCGGGCCAAGTCCTGACGTTCACAAGTGGCAGCTACCGACTTTTTGACCGCAAGACACCCATGACGCAGAACTCACGTCCGTGACCGCTGTCGCGCCGCCTGCGCCCCGGAACGCCGTAAGCATGCGCTGACAAGCGCTGCGGCCAACGTGACGAACCACGAGTAATACACCCACAGTAGAAACGCTAGCAATGGCGCGAAGGCTCCATAGATCGTGCGATACGTGGGCACATTGGCGAGGTAAATTGCGAAGCCGTACTTTCCCAGCTCGAATGCAATGCCTGCCAGCAGACCGCCTGCGATCGCATCGCTCCACCGCACGACCGTATTCGGTACAAAGCGGAACAGGCAGGCAAAGCCGGTTGCGCTCAAAACTACTGGCCCCAAATTCAGGGTATGTAGTAGCCAGGCGGGTCGCGTCCCTGCCAGCCCGTTGGAGGCGGTCAGAACATAGGACACAGCCCACAGGCTCGAACCGATGATCACCGGACCGGTAACCAGTAGAGAAACGCACAGGGCTAGGCGTCGTAGTACCGGGCGCGGTTTCTTTACCTGCCATATCCGGTTGAGTGTGCTCTCCACACTCAGAAGCAGCGCCAAGGCCGACACCAGCAAGACCGCGAAGCCGACCAGCGTGAGACTGCGGGCGTTGCCGGAGAACTGCGCCAGATGCTTTACCACCGTCTTGGCGATGTCAGGCGGTAGAAGCCCGCGTAGTAGATATTCTCGAATCACTTCCCCAGCCGCGCGCAGCGCAGGGACCCACGCGAACACGGCGAAGCACACCGCCAGCAGCGGCACCATGGACACCACAACCGTGAAGGTGAGACCGCCCGCCGTCTGGGCAAGGCGTTCTTCTCGACTGCGTCGAAGAATGAAACTGAGCAGACTGCCCTGGCTGCGGCTTGAATTTTTCATCGAAGCAATATATCCAACATCGAAAAGCTCGCCCAGGCGGGTACGCGCAAACGCAGCAGTGCAGATTCACTGGCTGCCCGCTGCTGGGCATCCATTTTGCTGTAGTGGAAGTCGGGCTTGGGCGACCGCATTCGACAAGTAAGGGCCACTTGCGGCCTTAAAAAAAAGACTGTCTCCTGCGGGTCTCTGCACTGCAAGTTCCATAGTACTTCCGCTAGCGGAGGTCAGACTTGCTTTTTGCTGCAAATGCCCACAAACTGCATCCGTTTGGACAACTACAAAGTTGGGTATGGCGCGTTCAATTTATAAGCTGTTGGCGGTGGCACTTTTTTGCACTACCGCAGGTATTGCAATCAGTGAACCTTCTGAAGCAGTTCCACGTCTTCTGACATTGCCATATCCGCCATTCACAATTGAAACGGGGGCAAAGGCACCAGGCGCCCTCAGCGAAATTGTGGAGCATATGGCCAAGCGCATGGGAGCGCAGAACGCTAGGGTTGAGTTTTTCCCGTGGGCTAGAAGCCAAAT
This sequence comes from Rhodoferax sp., assembly GCA_039924745.1. Classification (GTDB taxonomy): domain Bacteria; phylum Pseudomonadota; class Gammaproteobacteria; order Burkholderiales; family Burkholderiaceae_C; genus Allorhodoferax. The sequence continues at coordinate 2,706 of JBDTAG010000457.1, read as the reverse complement.
GATTGCTAAAACTCAGCCTCATGCTGTCATCTTTCCAATAGATAGGTCATCGCAACGTGAAGAAGAATACCGATGGATAGTTCAACTCCACTGTCGAGTTGTGGGATTTGTGGCCTTAAGTTCGTTCGTTGGTGATCTAGATCATGGCGAAAGTCTTACGCACTACAAAGTTGGGATTCTGCGCGCCTCACCCAGTCAGGAGTTACTCAAGAGTCTGAAACTGACAAATATCATTGAAGCAAATGATTACGCAGACTTGGCCAAGATGCTGCAAAGGCACATGATTGACGTCATTTTCGGCACACAGGAAATCAGTGCCTACGAGCTGGCTCAAGCCGGACTAAAGCCCAGCGAATTCACTTCTGGCAAACCTATCTACTCGCGTGGTATCTGGCTTGCAGGGAATTTGGCAATGCCAGATGCTGAAATTGCCCAATGGCGACGCGCCTATGATCAGGTTCTTAAAGACGGCACCTATAGTAGAACTTTGCGTAACTACCAAATCACTGAACGAACATGTCAGTGAGGCCTTCCAATCGACACGCACTGCAACAGAATTTTTGAATCGGCCCGAACACTGTAGGCTCCAGATTACCTCGATCTAAAGCAGTGGTGGCCGCCAATTGAATGGCTGCTCCCTGATTGGAATCAAAACTGGAGCCGCAGCATGGCCGCTTCCTTGGATGTCTGCTGCTGGTCTCTGAATTCGATGGAGCAGAATCCGCTAGATCGCGGAGGACAACGCATCCATGGTCAGCGTGCGCTATCCAGCGGCAAACCGAAGCCAAAGAAATAGCGCTATCTTTTCAATAGCATATACTTCATATTCTACGAGGGCTAGCGGGGGATTTAGCTCAAAGCCCGCTTCAAACGAATCTCTTCCACCCGTGCCGTGCCAATGGGCACGGTCTTTGCACTGCTGGGCTCGCGCTTGAAGCCTGCCAGCTCGTGGAAGCGCAGTGCGCGGTCGTTGGAAATTGGGATCCACACCGTGACGTGGGTGCAGCCTTCCTCCATCAGCCCTTCGCGGGCGGCGTCCCACAGTGCCAGACCAGCACCTTGGCCTTGGTGGCTGGCCGCCACGTAGATGGACCAAATTTCACCCATGGTCTGCGGTGTGCCCTTGTCGCGCGAGCGGTCAAAACCGACAAAGCCGACGATGGTGTCGCCGTCCAGTGCTACTTGTACCTGGGGCTCTGCGTATTCAATGGCTTCACGCCAATAGGACTGGGGCTTCTCCAAAGCGGCCACGGGCACGGGTGCGTTGGGCGTGGCGGACTTGAAAGCCTCGCAGACGGTGGCGTTATGGAGTTCGGTGATGCTCTTGGCATCGCGCAAGGTAGCGGGGCGAACTGTGAATGTGGTCGTAGCGGACATGGTGTCTAAACGTTAGCCTGAAGCAAAACAAATGAGAAATAAGGGGACCGATTGTCGCTGCAAAGCTGGCGCTCGATTCCGAGCCCACACACCACCCTGAGGCTATAGGGGGGAACACCGCGTTCACTAGGCGCGTCACCTAGGGTCAACACCATTGCCAGTGCCGTACGGGACTTACAGAATGGGCTCGATCTGCTCACATTTTCTGCTCTTCTTTATCAGGACTCTTCATGTCAGAACCCGTCACCGTTTTGCCCAGCGACCTCCCCTTGCACAGCCTCTACCGCTGGGAGCGCGAGCGAGCAGAGCAGGTTTTCATGACGCAACCCATGGGTGCGGGCCAGGTTCTCGACATCACGTGGCATGACGCCGCAGACCAAATTCGCCGCATGGCCGCGTGGCTTAAGTCGCAGGCTTGGCCTGAAGGCAGCCGTGTCGCCATCATCGGCAAGAACAGCGCGCACTGGTTGCTGGCCGACTTGGCCATTTCGATGGCCAGCTATGTATCAGTACCCATCTACCCCACGTTCAATAGCGAAGCGTTGGCCTACATCCTGAACCATAGTGAAACGCGTGCGTGCTTTGTTGGCAAGATGGATGAGGTGGACAATTTGCTGGCAGGCGTGCCTGCCAATGTGCCGCTGATCGCCATGCCGCTGGCTCCCATGATCAACGCGTTGTTGTGGACCGACCTGCTGGCAAACAACGGGCCCCTCGCCGGTACGCCAATGCCCACTATGGATGCCATGTGCACCATCATTTACACCTCAGGCACTACTGGCAAACCCAAGGGCGTAGTGCAGACCTTCCGCGCAATGGCCTGGGCGCTTAACACCGCTACACGTCGCGTAAAAATGGGCGATAGCGAGCGCTATATCTCCTATCTACCGCTAGCCCATGTGGCCGAACGCATGTTGATTGAGCAAGGCGCGTTGCGTTTTGGTGGCCATATCTTCTTTGCCGAATCACTCGACACGTTTGTGCAAGATTTACTACGCGCGCAACCTACGATATTTTTCTCGGTGCCACGCCTGTGGGTCAAGTTCCAGCAGGGTGTGTTCTCAAAAATGCCGGCCGAAAAGCTCAACCGGCTGCTGGGCATTCCGTTAGTTGGCCGATTGGTGCGTCGCAAAGTTTTAAAAGGTCTGGGGCTTGACAAATGTCGCCTTGCCGCTGGTGGCGCTGCACCCATGCCGTCCGATGTGTTGCAGTGGTATCGCAGGCTGGGTCTGGACCTGATCGAGGTCTATGGCATGACTGAAAATTGCGGCACGTCACACGCCACACTGCCAGGGTCACGTGAGGTTGGGTCGGTCGGCTTGCCCTATG
>JBDTAG010000456.1:0-3983 GCA_039924745.1 Rhodoferax sp. | reverse complement strand
TTGCGACCCTGAATTGACCTTTGGCCTCCCGCCCAAGCTCACTGCTGCCACCGGTATGGATGCCATTGCACACTGCATGGAAACCTTCATGGCGCCAGTATTCAACCCGCCTGCTGACGGCATTGCGCTGGACGGTTTGCAGCGTGGCTGGAGCAGCATTGAACGTGCAACAAGGGACGGACAAGACCGAGAAGCGCGGCAGAACATGATGAGTGCGTCGATGCAAGGCGCCATGGCGTTCCAAAAAGGACTGGGATGCGTGCACAGTTTGAGCCATAGCCTGGGCGGGGTGGACCCTCGCCTGCACCACGGCACGCTCAACGCCATGTTTTTGCCGGCAGTGATAGCGTTCAATGCCAACGCCGAATCCATGGTCAAAGACAAACGCCTGCAACGCATGGCCCACGCCATGGGCTTGGCTTCTGCTGGTGACATCGGTGCGGCCATCAAAGACATGAACGCCAGATTGGGCCTGCCCAGCGGATTGGCCGATATGGGTGTCAATGCTGGGCAGTTCGACCAGATCATCACCGGTGCTCTGGCCGACCACTGCCACAAGACCGGGCCGCGTCTGGCTACCGCAGAAGACTATCGCGCCATGCTGGAACAGGCGCTATAAGCTGCCTTTTAGAGTGGCTGCAGGCGCGTGGCGTCTGGCTTCTCCAGCCAAGCGGCGAACTCGTCCACCAGTTGGTTGCTGGCGCTACAGGCCGCATTCCATGCCTTGACGCGTCCCGCCAAGTCGTTGCCATAGTGCGTGAAATCAGTTCGGTCCGGTAGTTTGCCGTTCGGTAGCGTTTTGACCCATTCCGGGTTGGGCGCCAACAGCACCATGCGGTCCAGATTGTGTGTAGCGTGGTGGCGCCATTTCAGTCGTTTGTCTAGCCAGCCAGGCACTACAGCCTTTTGGAAATGCGGGTACAAAACCAAGCCTTCTTGGTCAAATGGGGTGCTAGCCCTCGTGTATATTGAATTTATAGCTCCTGATTTTGTAGCATTTGCAGAATCTGCCAAGTAATTCAGGTGCAGATGGTAATCAGTGATGCCGCCATCCCAATAGGCGCCTGACGGCGCGCCAGGGATGTTGTGCACGGCCTTCAACACAAAGGGAATCGAACAACTGGCCTGCAGCGCGAGGTTGAAGTTGCGCTCACTCAATGCCACTTGGCGGGTGCGGTAGTCGTCCGTGCCAAAGGGCAATACGGTGTCTGGTGTGGAAAAAACCACCCGCTCCAGCCATGCCCCCATCGCCTTTCGGCGCACAACGTTGGTGAGGAACGCGCCGAAGTAGCCCACCGGGGTACGAAACCCATGCTCCGTGTTCAGCAGATGCCGACCGCGCGAAGTAAGGATGTGCAAGCGATAGCGGGGGTGCTGCAAGATTTCTTGCACGTGGCCACTGTAAAACGCTTGCAGGTTTTGGCCAAACATTTCACTGACGAGCGCAGGACTCACCCGTTTTTGGCCAGGTTTTAACTCGTAATGTTGACGGATGTAGTCATGCTCCAGCCGCCTGAACCCAAACACAGACTGGTTTAGGCAAGCGGTCGCCATGCGCCATGCACCTATCGATGCACCGACCAGATTAACCGGCTGTTCAGAGCGGCTGAGCCACTCCCCAAAAATGTAACGGTCCAACGCGCCGAGGATTAACCCCTTGGGCCCCCCGGCGGCAGCAGGGATGGTACGAATGGCGCCAGGCTGCAGCCCATTTTTTGCAATGGTTTGGCGCGCCAGCGGACCGGCATGGATGTGTAGTGCTTGCATGGATAAAGTGGCCGCCCGGCATGTGCGCCTCAGCGGTAAAAAAGGAAAAGAAGAAAGTCAGGTGTACGCGGACCAGTCGAACGGGTCTTGCTGCAAGACCGCATCAATGTCAAGGTCAAGCACCACGCCAACCGCGTCGGGGAAGGTTACGGCCATGGCGCGTTCATCCAAATTGGCCTCACGGGCACGGGCGCGCCAAGTAGCCAGGTGGATGACGCCAGCCAATGGCTCGTACACATTGTTTTCAAATGGCGCGTATTGGTGCTCAAGCGCGTCAACCATTGGCTGCGGGAAATTCCACATGCGCGCATATCCCGCGCCAACCGACGCATAGCAAAACCCGAACTCACGGCGTTCTGCACGTGCGCGACGCAGATCAAGCGGCGGTACATCCACATTTAGCACAGCCATTGCGTCGGGCATGGCCAGATGCATCGCCAACTCGCCGATGGCGTGCACCAGCCCGCAGGTGAAGGCGGCCTGTTGGTTTTGACGAACCAGACCGGCCAATGCGCGTGACACCTTGCCCACATTCAGACTGTATTGCCAAAACTGCGCGAGCTGAATGCCCGGCACGGCCTTGGGTGATGAAATGCCTGCCGCAGCCTGAGCCATGGTTTTGACGTGAGCAAGCTCCAGCACAGCCAGTGCCTCAGATACGCTGCTGATCTTGCCCTTAAGCTGGAAAAAATCAGAATTGGCCAGTTGCAGCAACCGAGTGGTCAGCGCGGGGTCGGTGCTGATGAGCTGCGTGATCTTTCGCAGATCGGCCTCGGGCTTTTCCAGTTCGGCTAGCAGCAGAGCCACCACCTTTGGGATGCTGGGCAGGTTGAACTGCTGCTCCAGCAGGGCACTGAGTTTCATTGCAGGTGATCTCCAGGCATCAATCCGACCAACGTTATTGGGAGTTCATTATGGCGCGTACGTCGCGACCTGTAAGCCAAGAGACAGCCTACAAACTACTGGCGAAGTGAACGCAATTCTAGAAATTCTCAAGGCGTTGGTTCCAGCCGCGCTATCGAACTATCTTTCGAATGGCATTGTTGTTCGTGTCTGCAACATAGACACTCCCCGCGCCGTCGACCGTAATGCCAGTTGGCAGGTTGAACGCGGCTGAGAGGGGTGGGTAATTGTTATAGCCATTGCCTCCGAAGAAATATCCGCCAGCTATGCGCACTGGAATGCCGCCGCTGGAAATCGTGTAGATGGTGAAATTGTCTTTGTTACCTGTAGCGTAAACATTGCCCATGCTATCAAGGGTCACGCCCAAGGGCTGAGGGACGTTGGCCAAGGTCGTGACTTGCCCTTGGGGTGATATTTTTCGGATTGCATTGTTCCTGGAATCCACAACATAGACGTTGGCCCCGGCATCTACTGCGAGCCCCTTGGGCGCATTGAAACTTGCTGCGCTACCCAAGCCATCGACGAAGCCGGCGCTGCTGTTGCCCGCCAATGTTGTGAGCCCACCGCCCAGGGGCAATTTGAGCACCCCGTTGTTGGATGTCATGTAGAGCGTTCCTGCGCCATCTACAGCAACGCCTTGCAAGCCATCGATCTGTATCACCGTTGTGACCACGCCAGCCGGTGATATTTTCCGAATGGCGTTGACATCCACTACGTACAGTGCGCCTGCGGTGTCTATGGCAATGCTAGTAGGCAGCATAAAGCGTGCAGCGGCACCGGCTGCGTCGACGTTGCCTGCGATACCACCACCGGCAAGGGTGGTGACTACACCTACAGGCGTAATCTTGCGAATGGCAAAGTTCAAACTGTCGGCAACATACATATTGCCCGCACCGTCCGTTGTAATACCTGTGGGAGCATTGAATCGGGCGGCTGTGCCTGTTCCATCGATCAACCCCGTTACGGGCCCTTGGCCCGCGAGGGTGGTGACCACGCCCGCTGGCGTTACCTGGCGAACGGCGCGGTTATCTCCGTCTGCAATACGCAAGTTGCCGACTCCGTCAATGGCAATTCCGTTGGGGTTTGCAAAGCGCGCTCCCGTGCCCGTGCCATCAGCGTAGCCGGAAGTGCCTCCGGCCAACGTGCTAACGACAACGCTGGGTGTAATTTTGCGCACCGCATTGTTGTCTCTATCTACAACGTACAGGTTGCCAGTGCTATCAAGCACGACTCCTACGAGCGCGCCAAAGCGTGCGACGGAAGCGACTCCATCCACGTAGCCAGTGGAGCTGGGGCCTTGCCCCACGAGGGTG
>JBDTAG010000455.1:0-3242 GCA_039924745.1 Rhodoferax sp. | reverse complement strand
CACCATCACGCTGGGGTGCGATGCAATGCTGGTGCCATCGGTCATGGCTTGGTTGCTGGTCAGTTGTGCGCGTGCGGCCGACACGCCGGCCTGGGCCGATGCAAGCGCATTCTTGGCATTGTCCAGTTGCGATTGGGCGTGGTTCAGTTCTTCCTTGGACACTGCGCCATTGCCGACCAGCGATTGGCGGCGGTTCAAGTCGTCAGTCGCCCGGACGATTTCGGTCTGGGCTTTATTGATGTCCGATTCGCGCAAGGTGATCTGGGCACCCAGCGTACCGTTGTTGGCGTACATCGCGCGCACCTGGCGTACAGCCTGGGCCAGGTTGGCTTCGGCTTGTTCGAGAGCCACTTTGGCATCGGCGGGATCCAGTTGCACCAAGGGCTGTCCGGCTTTGACGAAGTCGGTGTCGTCAGCCATGATGGCCGTGACCGTGCCACCGATTTGGGGCGTGATCTGGATCACATTGCCCTGCACGTAGGCGTTGTCGGTGGATTCCTCGTGGCGACCGATATACCATTCATAGCCACCCCAAGACAAACCTACCAGCGCCACGATGGCGACGGTCAGTAGAGCCTTTTGGCGAGCAGATTTGGCGGGCGCGGGCTGTGGAGCTGCGGGGGCGTTGGTGGTAGGAGCGTTCATGGTTTGACAGAAGAAATAGAGGAAGAAGAATTAACACTGGCGATACTGTTGCCGGGGTTGGCGTTGTAGCCACCACCCAGTGCGCGAATAAGTTGCACCTGGGTATCCAGAGCTCGGGCGGTCAGATCAACCGCGAGGCGGCGCTGCGCGAGCACGGAGGTTTCTGCGCTCAGCACATTGAGGTAGTTGCCCAGACCGGCCTTGTAGCGTTGCGTGGCAATGGCGTAGGCAGATTCGGCAGAATGCTGCGCTGACGACTGCTCAGATTGCTGGCGCGCAATGGCCCTGGCCGAAACCAATTGATCGGCCACATCGTGAACGGCCTCTATCACCAGCGCGTTGTAGGTTTCAACCGCCAGATCGAGCTCGGCCGTCTTGCCGCGCAGGTTGGCACGCAGGCGCCCGCCTTCGAAAATCGGTAAGCGAATAGCCGGGCCTACGCCCCATTGGTCGCTGCCAGACTGCAACAGCTTGTCAAAGCCAATGCTGGAAAAGCCACCAAATGCCACCAAATTGATGTTCGGGTAAAACATGGCTTTGGCGTTGTCGATATCGTGCGTCGCAGCTTCTATGCGCGCACGTGCGGCGGCAATATCTGCACGGCGACCCAGCAGGTCCAACGGGATGGACTGGGAAAGTACTATTGATTTAATAGCATCTTGTGCAGGTAACACGAGGGCTAGCGGCACATTTGGCTGACCCGTCAGAGCCGCCAATGCGTTCATCGCCAGCGCCTTTTGCTCTTGCAGGGTTTCGATCTGCAAGCGGGCTTCAGGCAATCCGCTAAAGCTTTGTTGCAGCTCCAATTGTGTGTCCAGACCGGCAGTTACCCGGTCTTGCACCAGTGTTTTGGACTGCGTGCGCTGTGCCAGGGTGCGCTCAGCCACGCTGATTTGCGCCTGGATACGCACCAGGCTGAAGTAACTGCGCGTGACGGCGCTAGCCAGCAACATGCGCGCCGCTTCTGCATCGGCCTGTGCCGCACGCACTTGGCCTAACGATGCTTCTAATGCTGCACGGTTTTTGCCGAAAAAATCCAGCTCCCAGCTGGCCGAAGCGCGCAGGTCACCCGTATTCAACACGGCGCCGCCCAGTGGAGGCGGGTAAATGCTGTTGCCACTGAACCGCTGGCGCGTCAGATCGGTACTACCGTTGACTTGGGGCAGATCAGCGCCGCGGATGGCGTCGCTACCCGCTTGAACCCGCGCCAGGCGCAGCTGCGCAGCACGCAGGCTCGGGCTGTTGGCAATGGCCTTGTCGACCAACTGGTCGAGCTGCGCATCGCCAAAGGCACGCCACCATTGTGGGTCTATGGCCATGGTGCTGGCTTGGCCGGTTGTGGCAGCGAGCCCTAGTGCATTGCCGTCCAGGGCCTTGGCCTGAGGGCTGATACCGGACAGGTCAGCACAAGCGCTTAAGCCCGCCAGGACAAGGGCGGACAAGGCCCACGGTTGCCAACGCGGCGCACCGGACTTGCGGTTGTTAGAGGGATGAAGTGCGGTCATGCGAAGGGTTGCTTTCAGTGTGGTTGGCGTTGTTCAGAATGCGGCGCAAAAACGTCTTGAGCGTTTCAAATTCATGTTCGGAAAAGTCGGCAAGGTGGGCGTTTTGCACACGGCACAGCACTTTGGGGATCTCCTTGGCAGCAGCCGTGCCCTCTTCGGTCAGGCTGATGGTGACCACCCTGCGGTCGGCCACACTGCGCTCCCGGTGCAACAAACCCTTGGCCTCCAACCGATCTAGCAGACGGGTCATGGCACCAGCATCCAACTGGCACTCACGGGCCAGTTCGGCAGCCGTGTTGGCCTTGCGCATGTAGAGCTTGAACAGCGGAATCCACTGCGCATTGGTCAGCTCGGTGTGTGCCAATTGGCGTTCGACCTCGTGGCCTACCGTGTTGAGGATTTGTCGCATCAGGTAACCAACGCTATCTTCAGGCTTGTAATCCTTTGCGTGGTAGAAGCACGCAATTTCGCCTTCAGCGGTTGCAGTTGGGGAAGATACCGGTTTGTGCATGGATGCGATTATTACTTGCCTAGGCAATTACTGTCAAGGCATTCATTCATGCTTTCTGCGGGTGGAGATATTGGCTTTCGTAGAATGGCTCCCCCATGTCCATGCCCCCTACCCAAAGTCTGCGCAGCGCTTCCAAAGCCCGTATCGCGATAGAAATCTCCACTCTTTGGGAGTTGGCTTGGCCGATTTTGGTGGGCCAACTGGCCACCGTGGGGATGTCGGTGGCCGACGTGGCGATGGCCGGTCACGCTTCGGCCCAAGATCTGGCGGGCGTGGCGTTGGGTTCCTCTATCTGGACGATCGTCGTGGTTACGCTGATGGGCATCATGATGTCGGTCAACCCGACGGTGGCGCACTATGTGGGCGCAGGCGAGTTTGGCCGCGTGCCGCACGTGGTGCGCCAAGGTTTGTGGAAAGGCCTGGGTGTCGGGCTGGTGGCGTTTGTGTTGGCGAATGTGGCAGCGTTGGTGTTCGACCATATGCAGATGGAGCCAGTGGTGCGCGACATTGCTAAACGTTTCGTACACGTCACCAGCTATGCATTGCCGGCCTTTGCCTGCTACCGCGTGATGTATGGCTAC
>JBDTAG010000454.1:0-8319 GCA_039924745.1 Rhodoferax sp. | reverse complement strand
GCGCCCATCAGGCATCGTCATGTCGAACTCGGTCACGAGCAAGTGCGAGTTGAATTCGTACTGCATCTCGTCTTCGCCGATCACAGAGCTGATAGAGGTATCGATTTGCGACAGCACATCAGCGCCAAGGTTGGAGCGGCCAAATACCAGCTCCATCACCGACCGATCAGCGATATCTTTGGTCTCAAAAATAGTGGACATGTAAGCGGAATACTCGGGGTGGACGCTGCCGCCTTGGACCACCGTAAGAACACCCGGCGGCATATTCTGCAGCATGGCGTTGATGTCGTTCGTTTTCTGGCGGAGTTGCTCTGTTCGCTCTGCCAGGCGGGTCTGCATTTCGTGCAAGGAGTACAACAGGCTTTGCGTGTCGTTCTCGGCTAGTTTGATCTCCATTGTCAAATCACCGTCGGCAATGCGTTTGGCGATAGCCTTGGCATAAGCGGGTTCGCCACCGAGCTGACGCGTCAGGCGCCAAATCACCCAAGTCCCCACGCCGATGGACATGACCACGAGCAACAAGATGATACCAATCACCCAGATTACAGAGGTCTTGTAAATCTCACCCGTGTGCTGCATGGTGGCCTGGGCCGACTGGCCGCGTTGGGCTACCAAACTGTCTACGATTTTTTCGACCTTTCGGGTTTCGTTGACGAGGCCCGCGTCTTCGCTCGTGACATCGGGGCTCAGCTCCATGAAGGACAATGGTTGCTCCTTGACGAGCGTCACGTATTCACGCAAGCGCTTGGTCCACTTGCCAAGGGCTTCAATCAACTGTTTGGCAGTTGTGACAGACTCTTCACTGGTAGACAAGCCCTGAATGAGTGCAATTTTTTTGTCTACATTGGCCAAACTGGTTTCAATGTCGTTGGCCAAAGCGTCACGCTCTGCCACAGTGCTGGAGGTCAACAACTGGGTTTGGGCGCGGGCGGCACGCAACACATTGCTGCGCACCTGCTCGGCGGCTTGCCCTGCGGTGTATTCCTGGTTGTAGATAACGCCGGTGGAAGCATTCAGCCGCCCCATTTGGAACAAGGAGAACACGCCTATGACCAGGGCACCCGTCACAACACAAGCAAAAGCTAGTCCCAGACTGGCGCGCACCGACATGCCATCGCCCTGTGAGCCAGCGGGTTCTCGAACCGCTTGGACCATGCCACGCTGTGCTTTGGGGGACGGACTCTTGTGGGGTCTACGTACTTCTGTCTGGTCATCGGACAAGGCTGCCAGCGAGCGATCTGCGGGATCTAGTTCCATCTTGATGGTTCCTAAAGTGGACAATGTGACACTGTCAGGATAGCCGGGTTTTATCTGGTTGTGCTCCTATTTTTTTTTGCGCGAACGATGGGCGAAAGCGTTCGCGCATTGGGGGCTGAACGCCAAAGCACAACACATCGACAACAACTCCGCCATCTTTTATGCTGGCGGCTGCTTTTCACAGATCCATCGCATGATGGAGGAAATGCGCGCAGATTGAGGGCTTGAGGAGGTTCCTGGGCCACTGTTTATCGATGGGGGGCAAGATAGATCAACAAGCGGCTAGACGACGTCGAGCAATACGGCCGGCACTTGGTGAAAAATGGCGTCTGTAAGACGCGATCATCACCTCCAAGCAGCTATCGCTTCCAGTCCGCTGCCGGAGCTTTCACACGCCCACGAGCTTCTTGAAGGATGGCAGAACCGCATCGCCCTTGAAGGGTTTCACGATCCAACCTTTGATGCCCGCCGCCTTACCGCGTTCCTTCATGACCGGCGAATTCTCCGTAGTGAGCATTACAATGCTGACCGTACTGTTATTGAGTTCACTGCGCACTTTTTCAGCCATCGTGAGGCCGTCCATATTGGGCATGTTGACGTCACACACAATCAACTTGATACCAGGATCAGCCTTGAGTTTGACCAAGCCATCGCGGCCATCGACGGCTAGTGCAACAGTCAAGCCATTTTTTTGCAAAAAATCGCCCACTTCATTGCGAACGGTGCTCGAATCATCCACTACCAGAATTTGTGCCATACAAGACCCTTTTCGATTTAGAAAAACTCCAACTCACCTGAAGAAACCAACTCGTCGACCGACACAACGTTTTCTGAAAAATCTTCAGGCGACCAACTCAAATTAAAAACGAATTTCTGTTGAATTACCAATGATCGAAACGACGGATCGTTTGCGTCCGAAATGGTGTATTTAAAACACAGCTGCGGGTTGTCCGACCCAAATGAAATGTAACGGTGCAAATTGTTGATGATGATTGGAACCTGGGACAGGTAGACATCTTCACGCGCGCTGGACAGATACCGGTTCTTGATCGCACCCCAAATCAGGTTGGTGATTTCACCAAGCAATCCATTGAGATTGCGAAAATCGTAGGCCTCTTCTGGGTTGACAAATGTGCGCCCTGCCTTTACCAGATGCATCAGGGCATCTTCTTCCGTCTGCAACATCATATAGCCCCTGCACCAACTGCTTTCCAAAGGGATTAACGTAAAAATCTCTCCGAAAATCAGACGATCTCGCACCAGATACGGCGCCTCGACTTCCACTTTCATAGCTTTGAATTGACTCTCCAGCGCGGGGATTGCAATTTCAGTGATGCCACGAACCAGCGCATTCGGATAGGACCTGCTAAAGATAAACTCGTCAATGGAGGTTTGCAGCTTTGAAATAGTGTCAATGGTGTAAGCCGCGCTGAACAACAGGCGATCACTCTTGGCAATATCGTCCAGACTGTCTGACATTTCCCGCCGCAAAAAAATTGGCAACTCAGGGCGTACGGCGTGGATTTTTCGCGCCAGCCCGGTACCGCCTTGGGCGGTGTTGGCATATTTCTCAGAGAGCAATATGGCGCCCAGATCCAGATTGGATCGCAGCACCGCCATGACATTGTCTGGTTGGACCTTCAGCCCAACCAGACCATTGGCATCGCAAAAAGCTTTGATGCGGTCAACACAATCTGCATCGCTGTCGAGCACCAAAACCTTGCTAACTATTTGTGTCTGTTCGGCCATTTCTGTCCATCTCCACAATGCAATCTTCGTTTAAAAAAACTCCATCTCACCAGCAGCAGTGGTGTCCTCGGCCACCGCCCACTCGAAATCAATATCCGCATAGTCACGCACACACAGAGTCACATGGAATGGCGCTTCACTGCCCGTTGTGGCTCGAAAATGTTGGAGATGGCCGACGTTCAACGACTCCAGGTGATTGACGCACTCACGTTCAATGATGTTGGGGGTGGACATGGCCACATGGGGGTACACACGTGCCAATTCGCGGTTCAAAGTGCCACAGCAAATGTTGCCGCATTCCCGGATGGCGTCGAGAAACGCCTGGTCATTCATTTCTAACGGGTCAGCGTTGTTGATTCGGGCAAAGTGTTCCCGGGTCGCATCATCAGACGAGAAATAAATTAACACCGATATTCTGAAGAGAAACGAGGCCACCGTCAGCATGACCACATTGGTTTCACGAATGTCCTTGAGGTTTGCTACGACTTCCACTTCGCAGTTCTCTGGTGTACTGCCTCCCATACTGGCCTTGATGCCCAGCATGAGCATTTGGTCAAAACTGCTTTGCGCCCGATTACTGATCATGTGGTTTCAACTCAAGAAGTCAGCTCGTCTTTGATCTTGTTATTGATCAAATTAAGTCCTGTCAAAGAGCCAATAATCAACTTTCCGCCGGCCTGCAAGTCTTGAAAAGTGGTGGTGGTGATCAGATCATTTTGGTGAAGGCTATTTCGATACCCTTCGGACAGGCTTTCCGCACGTGCTGCCAGATTGCGCATCTCATCCGCAACCACTGCGAAGCCCCGACCTGATGCGCCAGCCCGCGCCGCTTCGATCGAGGCGTTCAGGGTAACAATGATCATGTATTTGACGATGGAAGCAAACTCGTCATTTTTTTCGTGCATCGCGCGATTGTGAATGACCAGCTCATTCATGTCGGCATGCCAGCGCTCAAAGGTTTTCACCAAATCGAGCAGTGTGACAATTTCTCCAGACAAAGCTTTACTATTGTCCAGCGCGGTCGCTCCTGCACGTTGGCTTCTTTCGAGTTGCTCAAGCGCACCCGGATGCGCGTCTTGCTGTAAGCGCAACATTTGTTCTTGCGCGTCAGTGCGCTCACTCTCACGAGAGCCGAGTACTTCCAGTCGCTCTTTTTGAAGCGCGTCTATTTCATCCAATAATCGCTGCGTCTCACGCTTAGCGTCATTCGCATCTACCATTGTCGCGAGTCTGCTTTTGAGAATGAGCATTTGCCAACCAAAAAAACAAGCGATTGCAATGGCCGTAAATAGCAGAACTCCTGTTGTGTTAATCATGGCACCTCAATCAATTAACGCGTTGTGGCAATGACAGTATCACAGACTTATCGTTAAGTACAACTTACCGTCCAGACCAATAAGAGAAGGTCCTGAATGGCGTGCGTACTTACAACGGTACTGTCGAGTGTTAGGGATCATTGAAGCAAAAAACCTTGGCGACGGCCGCAGATCTAAGTTTCGCAAACAGCTCAATGACAACAAGCATCGGTGATGCCCAGTTTACGCAGGTGGACCAGGAATTCCAAGGTATAGGCTTCAAGGCTAACACCAGCACCCTTGTGGATGCAACCACCTGTCAATAAGGCTCCAAACTCCCAAAATTTCACCAGCCAACGCACCCGTTGCGCAGTTGATGAGGTAGAGCGCGGCAAGAACCGAAACGAATTAAAAACTCGGCGTCGGGACGCAAAGATACCGGCCCCAGGTGTCAAACAACGGATAGATTTGGCGCCCACTTCATCAAAAATATTCAATCTAAATCAGTGCCATCAATTTGACGCCACTTGGTTACCGTAGTCTTAATGTGATGGAGCCGCAGCGGGTGTGGACGCGCCAACGCACATACCAAGCTGATCGCCGGTGCGCGTCCAACAAGGCGTTTTCACATCCACCACGGGCGCAGGTATGCCTGCTTCGCTAATCTGCGCCAACACCGTGTGCCACGCCTGCACGCCTGCACGATCGAGTTCTAAGCGCAGCACCCAGCCTCTGGTTTGTGGCTCATTGTCGAGCGAATCCATGATGAAATTGCCGAGGCTGTAAATGATCGGTTTGCCTTGGTATGTTTCCACGTCTTGGATCACGTGGGGGTGGGTGCCAATGACTGCGTCGGCACCTGCGTCAATCATGAGGCGTGCCAGTTGGCGCTGGCGCGGACCAGCTTTGGTTTCGTTTTCCCAGCCCCAGTGCATGAAAGGGATGACGATGTCGGCTTTGTCGCGTTGGCGCGCATTTTTGATATCCATGACGACTTGTTCATCCTCACTCCATGCGACGCCGGGCACGTTGGCGTTGGCTTCAAAACTGCGCGGCATGAATTCGTCGTAGCCCAAAAAGGCGACGCGTATGCCTTTGCGTTCGATAAGGAGTGGGCGATGCGCTTCGCTCAAATTGCGTCCACCACCGAAGTGCGCAATCTTCTGTTGGTCCAGCAGGTCGAGCATCTCAACAAACGCGCCAGTGCCAAAATCGCCTGAGTGGTTGTTGGCGTTGGAAACCGCATCGACGTGGCGCTGCAGAAAATCGAGCGTGCGCGGGCGGGCGCGGAAGGTGAAGTTTTTGTCTTCTGCTGTGCCGCCAGTGGCAACCACACACTCCAGGTTGGCAATGCGAATATCCGCTTGTTCAAAAATACTTGCGAATGCAGCGAAGGGGTCTTTGCCCTGCGCGATTAAGTCACCGGGCTTGCCGTCCAAGACCACATCACCGGCAAATAGAAGACTGACCGTATCGCCTTGCGCAGCGTGGGCCGAGGCTGCGCTGAGCAGCAGAAGCGCGCTCAGTAAAAAAGGCTTTAGGCGCTTCATGGTGTCACCTTTCGCAAGCTGCATTGGTATTGCAAGCCCCGTTCTGCATCGCCTGCGTACAGATAGTTAAGGGGCGTCAACACGCTTGGCTTAGCGGACAGCGCAAAGGGCGGGAAATAGCTGGCTAGATGAATCGGTATGTCTTTGCGACGCTGTTGGAAATAGACGTAAAGCTTGACGTAGTCAATCGTATCGCGTTTGGCAACCATGACTGCCTTAAAGGTGAAGCGACCCGCGATGTCGATTGGAACGACGTTGTAGATGTCGTCGGTTGGTTTGACTTCTATGACGTGCGTCTCGTCTGCGTAGGTGACGCGACATGTCAGCACGGGCGTCGCGTTGGCGCAGCCCATAACAGCCAGCAGACCCAAGAAGCAAGCCGTGCTTTTGAGACTAAAAAAGCTCACTTGGCCGCTACCACCTTGATACGCGCATTCGGCGATTCGCCAAACATCTCTGGCGCATACATGGCCTCCACGCGGGACGGTGGCAATGAGAACTCACCGACGTTGTTCAGCCGGATGGTGTACTCCATCTTCACCACGCCCTTGGGCATGAATTGGTAGTAGCTACGGAAGGATTCGAAGCTGCGTTCCTCGAACGCGGCCCAACTGTCGCCGTCTTTCTTTTCGCCTTGTGTTGCAATCTCGCTGTCTCGGCCTAAACCACTGCCCAGAATCGTGGCACCGCCCGGAACCGGGTCGGTGATAACGGCCCAGCTCATATCTGCGCTGGCATTCACCTCCAGCGTGATACGCAGCACATCGCCGCGTGTGTAGCTGCCTGCAGGCAATCCTTTGTTGGCCTGCTCTACGGGCGTGATCGTC
Source organism: Rhodoferax sp. (assembly GCA_039924745.1). Lineage (GTDB taxonomy): Bacteria > Pseudomonadota > Gammaproteobacteria > Burkholderiales > Burkholderiaceae_C > Allorhodoferax. Next base: position 1,641 of record JBDTAG010000454.1, on the reverse strand, counting down.
TTCTTGATCTGGTAGCCCGCATTGAACGGTGCTTTGAGCTGTACGGCTGCGAGCGACTGCAAAGTGAGCCAAGGTTTGCCGGGGCCTTGGTGGGTCACGGTCAGTGTGTCCTTGGGTGCAGTCTTGCTCCATGGCAAGAACATGGTGTTGTTGCGCAGATTGCCGGGCGATGCGGGTGCACCAAACCAAGTGGTCTGATGGGCTGCACCGGATGCATCGGTGGTCTTGATGCGTTCAACCTTGCTCCAATCCACTGATGCGCTTCCCGTGCTCATGGAGGCCTTGGTGGTCCCGGCCACGGTAACTGCTTCAAACTTGGCCGAGAACTTCTCCAGCGCCAGACCACCCCACAGGTTGGCCGTCGTGGTGTGCCACGCACCACCTTGCTGGCGGCTGATGAAACCATTCGCCAAGCGGCCCATGTCGTCTTTCCATGCGGGGTCGTCCATGACCGTCAGCATCAGGCGTGCGGTGTTGACATCGCCGCTTTGCATCAGCCACCACCAGTAGTCATCCTTCTCGGTGCTGAAGATCATCTTCGTTCCCTGGTAGCTGATGCGGCTACGCAAAATTTGGTTGGCCTCAGCGATGCGCTTGTCGCGGTCGGGCACATCTTGCACGCGCTTCAGTACATTGAGCCAATCGATGACGGTGTGGGTGGGCCACTGGTTGGGCGCAATGGTGATGCTGCCCAGCATGCGGCCTTGTGCTTTGCCGTAGCGCGACAGGGCTTCGATGGCCGCCATTTTGCGCATATCGAGGTCTTTGCGTGGGCTCCAGAAATTGCGCTGGATGCGGCCTTCCACGAAAGCGATCAAACCCCGCTCCATGGGTGCCCGCACATCGTCGCTGAGCGCAAATGCAGGATTGATGCTGGCGGCCTCGTTCGTCGCGGACAGCAGGTAGGCGGTCAGCGTGTCGCTGCCATGATTGGCTTCGCCATCGCGCGGTGGGAAGTAATTGGCCAAACCATCGCTGTCCAGGTAGCTGGGTATTTGTGCGGCCACGGTTTGCCACAGCTTGCCATCGCGCAGGCCAACCGACTTGCTGGTCTTTTGCTCCAGGCAGATGAAGGGGTAGTTGGCAAACCAGTCTTTGACGCCCGGCAGGCCCTCGGCCAGCTTGGGTTGCAGCGACATCTTCAGCCCACCGCGCCCAGGTATCGCATCGGCCGGTGCGTTGATGTCGAGGGTGAAGGGGCCATCCAGCTGCACCAAGGTCGCTTGCTGCACCGTCAGCGGCACGGCAGGGATGATGCGTTGGCGTGCCTTCAAGGCGTCGCGTGCGCCGGTGATGGTGTCCTTGGCTTCGATCTCCCACAGAATGGCTTCGGAGCGGGTCTGGGCTAGTTGTGCAGGTGCCGTCACCATCCAGGCCACTTCGCGCGCATCACCAGCGGGAATGTCCACGGTTTGTGTGGGTAATTCCAGCAAGGTTGCGCGGGGTGTCACCTCAACCTTCATGGCCTGTTTGGTCGTATTGCGCAGCGTCAGTTGCGCGCGGAACTGGTCGTCTTCTCGCACCAGTGGCGGCAGCCCGCTGATGATTTGCAGGTCTTGCGTGGCGCGTATGCTGGTCGAGCCAGTGCCGAACAATCCAGTAGATGCATCGGCCACTGCGACAATCTTGACCGTGGTCAGT
>JBDTAG010000453.1:0-4810 GCA_039924745.1 Rhodoferax sp. | reverse complement strand
TGGCCAACGCACCGCTTGGCAGATCAGCGGTCGAAAGGGCGACAAGAAGCTGGAAGGTGAATACGGGGGCTGATGTGCCCAGGTGTTGCCAAAGCCACAACAAATCCCCCAAACAACATCAAAAAAGCGGGGGAAGGTGTTGATTTGTCTTGTTTTTATGGTTCCGATCGATTGATAATGAACCAAGTTGATGGCGCAAAAATGGCGCCTTTGTTTTAATAACTATGGACAAAAGGGGGCTACCTTGATTCCCAAAACTCTGATGCAGATGGCAATCGGTGTCGTCGTTGCGTTGCTGGTTGGTTGCGCTGCACCGACACCAGACCCTGCAACCACTGCCCAGGCAGCAGCCGAGAAGGCCCAGATGCAAACTCGCGCACTCCATCTCTATAAGGTAGTAGGTCCATGAACTTCAAACTCATTTTTTCGGCACTGTCAGCAGTAGCTTTGTTGGGCGCCTGCGCCGCTCCTAACAATGTCCGTATGGACCCTACTTACGAAGATGCAGCAGCCAGCAAATTTGTGGGGATAAACCGAGATGCGGTGAACCAATTGATTGGCAACTACGACCGTGGTCCATTGGGTGACACGCCTGTATTGGTTGCAACGATTGTTAACGTCAACGACATGCGCCGCACAGCGCCTCTGGGACGCACGCTGTCTGAACAGTACGCATCGCAGATGGCGACATCCGGTTTCAATGTCAAGGAAATGAAGCTGCGCGGCGACGTCTTCATTCGTGAAGAAACGGGCGAACTGTTGTTGTCCCGCGAGATCAAGGACATTGCCCGCAGTCACAACGCCAGCATGGTACTGGTCGGCACCTATTCGGCTGCTGCTAACTTCACCTATGTAAGCCTGAAGTTTGTACGCACCGAAGACAGCCGCATCATCCGCGCCTATGACTACGCGTTGCCCAACGACAAGGACGTCGTCAAGCTCCTGCAACCCGCAACCACCAACATTCGCTAAAGCAGCAAGAGCTTTATGTGTACTTAAAAAGCCCGGTTTAGCCGGGCTTTTTAATAGGTCAGATTTTTATGGCACGGGCGTCAGTTTGGCAACGCTCAGCGCCAGCCACTTGGTACCATGCCGTGGAAAGTTGATCTGGGCCCGCGCATCGTCACCGGCCCCCTCCAGCGTCAACACGGTACCTTCACCAAATTTGGCATGGAACACCAGCATACCCAAGCGCAGTCCATGTTTGTTAGCGTCGTCTTTGCGCACAATTTTTTTGTCTAACGAAGCTCCAGCCCTCGTGGAATCTGCATAGTTCACTCCTGATTGCATAGCAGAGTCAGCACTCCAACCACGACTGAAATTTTGGTGCTTGGGCGTGAGCCACTTCAGTGCGGCTTCGGGTAGCTCTTCAAAAAAGCGGCTTTTCATGTTGAAACGCGTCTGGCCGTGTAACATCCGCGATTGGGAGTGACTCAAGTACAGACGCTTGCGTGCGCGGGTGATGGCGACGTACATCAGGCGACGTTCTTCTTCCAAGCTGTCACGGTCACTCATCGAGTTTTCGTGGGGAAACAGCCCTTCTTCCATGCCGGTAATGAACACGGCATCAAACTCCAAACCCTTGCTGGAATGCACGGTCATCAATTGGATGGCATCCTGGCCGGCCTGGGCCATGTTGTCGCCCGCCTCCAGTGCGGCGTGCGTCAGAAAGGCAACCAAGGGGGATAGCGTTTCACCGGTATCGCCAAAGGTGTCAGGAAACTGTGGCGCATTCACATCCAACCCTTGGCTGACAGGGCTTTGGCCTGCTGCGGACACAGACAGAGCAGCCGCATCGCGACCGAAGCCTTCCTGCATCACAAAGCTCTCGGCCGCGTTCACCAGTTCGTCCAGATTCTCCAGACGATCAGCACCCTCGCGGTCGGCCTTGTAATGCTCGATCAGACCGCTTTGGTCCAGCATTTGCGCGATGATGTCACGCAGATTCATACCCAACGTCTGCTCACGCAACACGTCGATCTTCGCCACAAACCCCGCTATGGCAGTACCCGCCCGACCACTCAGCGTGCTGACCGCATCGTGTAAAGAGCAACCGGTGGCACGAGCAATATCCTGTAATTGCTCGATACTGCGCGCGCCAATGCCGCGGGCCGGAAAGTTGACCACCCGCATAAAACTGGTGTCGTCGTTCGGGTTCTCCAGCAAACGCAGATACGCCAGTGCATGCTTGATTTCAGCGCGCTCAAAGAAACGCAAACCACCATACACGCGGTAAGGCATGGCGGCATTGAACAACGCGGTTTCAATGACCCGGCTTTGCGCATTGCTGCGGTATAGCACGGCGATTTCCTTGCGCTCAAAACCTGCCTCAGTGCCGTTGTCGCGCACCAATTGCTTCATTTCCTCGACCATCCACTGCGCTTCCGCAAAGTCGGTTGGCGCTTCGTAAACACGTACCGGTTCTCCTGCGCCCTGGTCAGTGCGAAGGTTCTTTCCCAAGCGTTTGCTGTTATGGCTGATCAGCGCATTGGCCGAATCCAGGATGTTGCTGTAGCTACGGTAGTTCTGCTCCAGCTTGATCTGGTGCTGCACTTTGAATTCACTCACAAAGTCGCTCATGTTGCCGACACGTGCGCCGCGAAATGCATAGATGCTCTGGTCATCATCACCCACTGCCAGCACGGCGCCACCCGGTATGTCAGGACTGGCGTTACTACCCTGCCCTGCCAACATCTTGATCCATGCATATTGCAGCTTGTTCGTGTCTTGAAACTCATCAATCAGGATGTGGCGAAAGCGCCGCTGGTAATGTTCGCGGATCGGATCGCTATCACGCAGCAGCTCGTAAGAGCGCAGCATCAGCTCACCAAAATCAACTACGCCTTCACGTTGACATTGCTCTTCATAGAGCTGGTAAATATCGACCTTGCGCCGTGTTTCTTCGTCGCGCACTTCCACCATATTGGGTCGCAAGCCATCTTCCTTACAACCGCTGATAAACCATTGCATTTGTTTGGCCGGAAAGCGTTCGTCGTCAATATTGTTCTGTTTGCAAAGGCGCTTGATTGCGCTGAGTTGGTCTTGCGTATCCAAGATCTGGAAGGCCTGCGGCAAACTGGTCATTTTGTAGTGCGCCCGCAAAAAACGGTTGCACAGCCCGTGGAAGGTACCTATCCACATTCCTCTCACATTGACCGGCAACATGGCGCCGAGCCGCGTCATCATTTCCTTTGCCGCCTTGTTGGTGAAAGTCACCGCCAGAATGCCGCCAGGTGAAACGTAGCCATTTTGCAACAACCAGGCGATCCGCGTCGTTAGTACCCGCGTTTTTCCAGACCCTGCTCCCGCGAGAATAAGTGCGTGTTCCGCAGGCAGCGTGACCGCTGCACATTGCTCAATATTGAGGTTTGCCAGTAACGGCGATGTAAGAGTGGCAGCGTTTGCGGAGTTTGAAAACATCCCTAATTGTAGAAAGGCGGATTGCGCTGCATTTGCGGTGCACTAGGTGTCTTCCCGGATGCCATCAAAATGTATGTAACAACCAGTATCATGACTCCGATACACCATGTTAAGGCTACGTGCTGAATGACTTTTACATCCATGCTATTGAGGTCGCTCTTGGCGCTAGCCTCGTTCGCTATTCTGTCTGTGCCCGCGGCATCTGCAACCTTGGATGTTGGTGGGGTCAAGGTTGAAGACACACTGAGCATCTACAACAATACGCTGTTGCTCAATGGCGCTGGTTTGGTGTCCAACGGCAAGACCCCATCCTATGTAGTCCAGATCTACGCCAAGCAAAAATTCAAAACGTTAGATGGATTGTTTGCCGTTCCTGGCCCCAAGCGCCTGGTACTGACTGCGATTAAAGAAGTCGACACTGGCCCCATTGTCAAAATGTTCAACCGCAGTGTGGATGAAACAGCGGACAAAAATGACCGTGCCAAATTGATTCCTGGCTTGATGAGCATTGGTGATGTTTTCAAGGCCAATCGCTCGCTAAAACCTGGCGACATCATGACGCTGGACTGGGTGCCGATCTCTGGAATGGTCATTTACTTGGACGGCAAGCTTCAGGGGCAACCTTACCGGGAAGCCGAGCTGTTTCGGGCGGCCATGGGTGTCTGGATGGGTGAATTTCCCGCCGACACCAAAGTCAAGGATGCACTGTTGGGCCAAATGTGATTGAGTCGCGCAAATTTAACTAGCTTTGTATACAATCGACCACCGGGCCCAAGCAATTGGGACCCGGTTTTTTTATTCCGGGTCTCATCCAAGCGCCTAGTGTTGTGTACTTAACTGACTGGGAGCTTGGGCCATGGAAATTTTTGACTACGATCACATCCTTTTGCTACCCCGCAAGTGTCGGGTGGAAAGTCGATCGGAGTGCGATGCAAGCATAGAGCTGGGCGGACGGAAATTCCGCATTCCGGTTGTACCTGCAAATATGAAAACTGTGGTGGATGTGCCCATCTGCGAATGGCTGGCACAGAACGGCTACTTCTATGTGATGCACCGTTTTGATCTGGACAACGTGAAGTTCACGCTGGCTATGCATGCCAAGGGACTGTTTGCCTCCATCTCGTTAGGGGTCAAGCCGCCGGACTATGCCGCGGTGGACCAGTTGGTGGCACTGGGCATCGCGCCCGAATACATCACCATCGATATTGCACACGGTCATGCGGACAGTGTGCGCGACATGATCATCTATCTGAAGAAACACCTTCCGACAAGCTTTGTGATAGCCGGCAATGTGGCCACACCCGAGGCGGTGATTGACCTTGAAAACTGGGGTGCAGATGCAACCAAAGTGGGCGTCGGTCCAGGCAAAGTCTGCATCACCAAACTCAAA
>JBDTAG010000452.1:0-8169 GCA_039924745.1 Rhodoferax sp. | reverse complement strand
ATAAAGAGGTTCGACATCCGCAGACGCGTCTGTAGCGCTAGTTTGCAAGTGGCATGCCCCTGGCGTCTGTGTCTTGCCGTACGCACGCTTGCAGACAGTGTTTTTGGTGGCTGTTGCGCAACACCGCCCCGGTTGGTCGGATTGCGATCTGCTTCTATGTGCAATGGCACACGGACCAAAAAACCTTGGCCCGAGAACATGCGTTCTGTACACAAGGTACTCGCTGACACAAACTCTTAAACCACGAAAGAAAGAAAGAAATGAAAAACTTTAAACCACTCTACTGGCTTGGCATTGCAGGGCTCGGTTCGATGCTGGCAACCTCTGCTATGGCGCAGGACAGCACGTATTACTACTGGGGCTTAGGCGTGGGTCAATCCCAGTCCCAGCTTGACGACAGCAAAACAACCAATAGCCTGCTGCGCTCGTACAACAGCCCCGGTTCATTCACCTCTGAGCGGCAAGACACTGCCTATAAGTTGTTTGGTGGCTACCAGTTCAATCGGAATCTAGGATTGGAGTTTGGCTATTTCAACTTAGGTAAGTTCTCGTACGGTACTTCCTTGCCGGGCGGCACGTTGAACGGCCGATACGAAAACGAAGGCGTCAATCTGGACTTGGTTGGTACCATGCCGTTGAGCGAAAAGTGGGCTGTACTCGCACGCATTGGTGCACAGTACGCCAATACCCGTGACTCGTTCAGCGGTCCTGGTCTGCCAGCCTATGCATCCAACGATAACAGTCAGCGCGACACCAACGTTAAGGTTGGATTGGGATTGCAGTACGAATTGACGCCGTCTATGTTCCTGCGCGCAGAGGCGGAACGCTTTCGAATCAAAGATGGAATCGGCAGCAATGGCGATGTCAACTACTACTCAATGTCGTTGGTCTTCCCGATCGGACGCCACGCTGCTAGTCCGGCACCAGCACCGATACCCGCAGCCTATGTGACACCTCCACCACCCGCACCTGAGCGTGTAGTCGCTCCACCACCACCTGCACCCGTTGCAATGCCGCGCAAAGTTCAGTTCTCTGCTGACTCGTTGTTTAGCTTCGACAAAGCGGTGATTCGTCCCGATGGACGCACCGCACTGGACGCATTTTCCCGCGACCTGCGAGGTGCCCGTTTCAGCACAATTTCTGTTGAAGGCAATACTGACCGTTTGGGATCGAACGCCTACAACCAGAAGCTTTCACAAGAGCGTGCAGATGCCGTCAAGTCTTACCTCGTTTCGAGCGGTGGGATTGATGCACGCAAGGTTTCGTCTGTTGGTCGCGGTGAAAGCAATCCAGTCACCAAGCCTGGTGATTGCAAAGGCAACAAACCGACTCCAAGCCTGATCGCCTGCCTGCAGCCTGATCGTCGCGTGGACGTTGAAGTCACCGGCGAACGCTAATTTCTCCCATTTTTACAAATCATTCAATCTATCAATCTAGGAAAATCCATGAAACACACTACTCTTAACATCGCTGCGATCGCACTGTGCTTGTCTTTTGGTATGGCCGCACACGCCGACACCATGACTAAGGCCGAGTTCAAGAATGCCAAGGAAAAAATTGAAACGGAATACAAAGCGGCTCTGGTGCCTTGCGATGCACTGGCCGGTAATCCCAAGAAAATTTGCGTAACAGAAGCCAAAGGCAACAAGAAGGTAGCCATGGCCAACCTGGATGCAAGCAATGAACCATCCGTTAAGGCGCAACGCAAAGCCAGCGACGCCAAAGCCGAGGCCACCTACGACCTGGCACATCAAAAATGTCAGGACCAAGCTGGCAATGCCAAAGATGTTTGTATCAAGGAAGCCAAAGCTGCCGACGTAGCGGCCAAGGCGGATGCAAAGGCGATGATGAAAACCAAGGAAGCCAACGCGGACGCCCGCACCACGATCAACAAAGCAGCAACCAAGGCCAGCGACAAAGCCAGCGATGCACGCAACGAAGCTGCTGTTGATAAGACCGACGCACAGTACAAAGTAGAAAAGGAAAAGTGCGACACCATGGCTGGTGCTGCCAAGGACAATTGCCTTAATCAAGCCAAAGTACGCTTTGGCAAGTAACTCAGGAGAACCCTATGTCCAACAGTATTACTGACGCATCAAACCGATTCATCGACCAGGCTGCACATTCTGCGGATACTGCTATCCACAGCACCCAGCGCCTGGCAAACGATGCAATGGAAGGCGTTTCGCATTCCTTGCAAACTGCACGCAAGCAAGTAGTCTCAGGTGCCAACCAGGCGAGTGACAAGACAATTGCGTTCATCCGTGATGAGCCGGTTAAATCGGTTCTGATTGCGGCTGCCACGGGTGCCGCCTTGGTAGCGCTAAGCCGACTCATCGGCCGCCCATAAGGGTGATAGCCGGAACGCCCGTCAAAGCGCGTTCCGGTTGTAACAGCAAAGGAAAAGGGGCAGTGCCGTATGGCACTGCCCCTTTTTTCTTGGTACTGTTATTGCGTCAAATACGACCCATCACCAGCAGGACCAACAAGATCAACACAATCAGGCCCAATCCACCACTTGGTCCGTAACCCCACCCACGGCTGTGGGGCCAAGTCGGAATAGCACCCACCAGCAACAACACTAATACGATCAGCAAAATGGTCCCTAAGGTCATATCGTTCTCCTAATTTATACAAACGTTTTAAAGAAATTACACAGGTAGAGTTGGACCCGCAGGCCAGCAAACACTTAGTGAGAATACGTTGATGGCCGAATTGGGTCTGTTCGTTAGAACACCATCGGCGTTCAAAATTCGGCAGAGTTATTCACACCTGCGTGCGCCCACACACAGACCGCGCAACGATTACCATGCACCATGGAGCATCTGGGCAATTTCGCGCTCAGCCCCGTACTGGAAACTTTTATGAACCTTCACCTTGGCCTCACACCCCTGATCTCGCTGCTGGCGGGCATATTGATTCTCATCATGCCAAGGCTGTTGAATTTCATTGTTGCGATCTACCTCATCATGATTGGGCTATTGGGAATCTTTGGTGCCAGTGGCATGCACCTGAACTAAACGCCAAGTCCTCGCCGCAAACGGGCGAGGACAATTGCGCCGTTAATCGCCCAACAATTCACCGATAGATTTAAAGTCGTCTACGCAGTCGCATACGACTTTGATGGCGACCAGGATCGGGACCCCCAGTAGCAAGCCCCAAATTCCCCATAGCCAACCCCATGCCAGCACCCCCACGAAAATGGCCAAGGGATTCATTTTGCTTGCGCGACTGGTCAGCCAAGGCGTCAACAAGAAAGACTCGATGGAATGAATGAAAAGAGACACTCCGCTTACGAGCACTGCCATCTCTAGACTACCAAACTGCAGGAAGCCGACCATCGCCGATCCGGTCGCAATGACAACGCTCCCGATGTAAGGTACCAAATCGAGAATTCCCGCTGCAATGCCCCACACTGCGGCGTTTTCCATGCCAATAGCCAGAAAAGCCAGCCATGTGGCAACACCTACCACGACGCTGGTGAACAGTTGTACCAAAAGGTAGCGTTGAATCTGATCGTGTATCTGATTCAGTGCTTGCAAAGTAACTTTTTTCTTGCTCAACGTAGGACCTGCGAGCTTGACCAGTTTGCGCCGGAACTGATCGCCAGAGGCCAGCAGAAAGAAGGTGATCAATGCAACCATGCCCATCTGACCCAGCGAGGCCAAGAGGCCCATGGTGCCAGTCCACAAATGGTCCTTGATATCAAACTTCGCTTTGACAACTTGCACCCTTTGCACGCCACGGGTGACCGGCGCAGACTGTGCAGACTCTTCTGCCACTTGTTCTATTTGCGCTGCGGCCTTTTGTACGGTGGTCAATGCACTGTCTGGCTTTCCTAGGGGTCTTCGTACAGAATCATGCAGCTTGCGCGCGGCAGCTGGCAACAACTCAACTAATTTATTAGCGTCGTCGCTCAATGAATAGACGACTCCGCCCACACCGACGGCAATACTGAGGATGAGCAATGCCGCACTGACGGCACGGGGAACGCGGTAAAGATGCATCCAGTTAACGACCGGCGACAGTGCGTAGCTGAATAACAAACCGACCATGACTGGAATGAACACATCAGCAGCCCAGCGCAACATGAAAATACTGGCCAAGGTAGCCAGCAACACGAGCGAAATACTGCGTACATCGACCGGCATATGCAGCAGCACACGCGGCCTTTCGTCTACGTCGACTAAGCTATCGGCTCCATCTGGCGTGTCCACACCAGCATTGGGTTTCGGTGTTGCATCGTCAACATTATTCATATCGCACGATAGTACAGCAGGTATTACAGATTAAGGTTTCTCACATGGCCGACCACCCGGTGGGCAGATTCTTGGAGATCACCCAGCCGCTTTTCGGCTAAGCCTAAAACCTGTCGTTGCAAGCCACGCAGCACTTGTCTCTTATTTCCCAGCACATGTCCGGACTTTTCTTGAATCTTGCCGACAAGCGTTCGGAAAGTGCCATTGATTTGATTTGCGTTCATGCCGGGCTTTCGTAAGGTGAGTCAAAGGCAAGCCAACATTGCGTTGGATCGCTGATGTACTCATCTTAGAGAATATTGCCCAGAAGCTCCGTTCGCTGGCATACACAAAAGTGTGGATACAACTAGGACATGCCCTGAAGCAATACAGCCGTGGGACACAACGTGCGCCCACGCGGAGCAACCTATTTAAGGGTTGCCGAGGAAATCGCGTTTTCCAATTTCTACGCCGTTATGGCGCAGCATAGCGTAGGTGGTGGTAATGTGAAAGTAGAAGTTTGGGATGGCGTGACCCAACAAAAATTGCATGCCTTTGTAATGGGTTTCCTTCTCACCACGCTTGGTGACGATGTCTTTGTCTTCAGTTCCATCGATCTGTGCGGGCGTAATGGTTTGGATGAAAGCAATGGTCTTGGCAACGCGGGCCTTCAGATCAGCGATCGTCTTTTCATTGTCTTCATACGCAGGGATCTCGACACCGGCCAATCGGGCCACAACGCCTTTGGCAGTATCGCAGGCGATTTGCACTTGGGTAGTCAGTGGCAGCATGTCCGGGAACAGACGGAAGGTGGTCAGGCTTGCGTCGCTCAGTTTTTTGGCGTCCACGTGGGCCTGGGTTTTGTCCAGAATATTGGAGAGGTTGCCCAGAATATTAACAAAACGTGGCGCGCTGGCCTGGTACATGGAAATGGTCATTGGAAGTCCTGTGAGTGGTTGTCGCAGAGTCGCGGCGCGCCATGGTACCTGTTATCCCGTGGGCTTGCAGCCGGCGCGCCAATCTCCATTGAACACGCTTCATAAGGTGCGGTAGCGCACGGTATTCAACGCGCAGTGCGCGCAAGGTTGCGTACATTCATCATCGCCGTTCTATGCACGCCAATCAGTATTCGGAAGTCGAATTTAATGCAGCTGTGCACGCCGTGTGTGCGCTCGCGCTGTCGGTTGCTACCATGGGTGTGCTGGCGCAGCAAGACCCGCAAGCTGAAAAATTGCCTGCAGTCACAGTCTCGGCCAAAGCAAATCCTAACCCGGTAGAAAAATCGTATCGCAGGATGCTAGCTGGTCTGGATCTTTTTGATCACCAACACGCCATGTCGCCAAACGCTGCGCTACGTTTCAAACTACTACCCCGAAAAAAAGGGACCGATATGCGCACGGTCACTCTCGCAGTCGTTGGTGACTCGGTAGACATCGTGGTGCCCATCGCTGCAGACAACACTTTCGTCCTGCCGCGCAATGCGCAAGCAAAGAACGAAGATGCCCAAGTGGTGCCCAACCGCAGGGCGCTGAGCCTGACGTGGCGCACGGATATCCGCACGCCGGGCCTACCGACCAATACCCGGCGCCTTGGAGATCTTCGCCTTGAATGCAAAGTAGGTATGGAGGCGGGCCTGATTTCCAATAGCGGCAACCTGATGGGACGACTCTTCAGTGCAGTTTTCGATACCCCTGCGTATTGCGACAAGCCAGAGCCGCTTTACCTCTTTTTTGCAGACCGTCCGTTGTTCAGCGTAGCACTACAAAACGGTGATCGCCGGCAAGTCTTATCCATTGACAAGCTGTACGCAAATTCGAGCGACGACACTGGCATGCGCGACAACCTCCCCTTTTGCGATTGTGAGGTGTTGGTGGATCGTACCTACGTCTTGCCGTTGGGTGATCGCACGTGGCCTGACGACACCTTGGTGCTATTTGACTATATGGACAGTGAGTGAGCATGATGCGTCAACCCGATAGACTGCAGCGAATCGTTTTGGCCAGCCTAGCCATAGCAGTGTGCCAGGTTCTCGTTGCCTGCGGTAGTTTGGGTGCGGACAACACAATGCACTATTTCCGCGACGCAGGCATGTCAATGCAAGGCGCACAAGAGGCGATGGTGGTGGGCCGAACCACGCAAGCCGATGCCAAAGCGATATTAGGCCCAGCAACCGAAATACAGTTTGATAGCGGTTATACCGTCTGGGCCTATCGGATGCAGAAGGCCAGACCAGGAGCTGATCGTGCCGAATTCATTATTCTGTTCACACCATCGGGGGTGGTCAAGAAAACCAGACTCCGGCCAGCATATGCGCCAGTAAGCGAATAGTCGACAGTCAAAAAACCGATAACCCGGTTTTTGCTACAAACAGCTCCAATGCCGTCCGACCCAACTGCGAATTACCCGTTTTGTCCAACGCGGGTGACCACACGCACAAGCTCAGTCTGTCAGGCACCACAGCTAGAATTCCGCCCCCCACACCGCTCTTGCACGGCAAGCCGATACGAAACGCAAATTCACCCGCCGCGTCATAGGTTCCGCAGGTCAGCATCAACGCGTTGATTCGCCTAGCCTGCGCTTCGTTGATCACCTGCGCGCCCCCGTAGGGATGGGCACCGTCTCGGCACAAATAACCAGCGGCGCGAGCCAATTGCAAACAACTCATGTGTATGGCGCATTGATTGAAATAGACATCCAGTACCGTGCCTACAGAGTTGTCCAGTGTGCCGAAGCTCTTCATGAAGTTGGCAAGCGCTGCGTTTCGAAATCCGGTGTCGGCCTCAGACTGCGCAACCTCCGGATCAATGGTCACCTGCTCGCCACACAAACTGGACAACAGCGACAAAATATCGGACTTGGCATCGCCCAAAGTCAACAAACGGTCGGCAATGGCGATGGCACCCGCATTGATAAATGGATTGCGCGGAATACCGCGTTCAGTTTCCAACTGCACGAGGGAATTGAAGGAGCTGCCGGACGGCTCGCGACCAATACGATCCCATAGCGTATCGCCCAAGCTGCGCATGGCTAGCGTCAATGAAAACACCTTGGACATGCTCTGTATGGAAAACGGCTTAGCGCAATTTCCGGCTGAAGCCTCTTCGCCTTCGCAGGTGCGCAACGCGATGCCGAATTGCAGCGGAGAAACACGTGCCAGGGCTGGAATGTAGCTGGCTACATGGCCACCCACTCTTCCGAGTTGCGGCGTGATCTCTGCGGTGATGTCGTTCAGTACTGCTTGAAAATCCATGGTGGCGGAGTTTACGCCGTCAATTCACCGTTTGCAGTGCAACTTCCGCCGGTTCAAAGAAAAGACATGCACGCTCATACCGCTGCACCTCGTCAACCGGATATTTAATATACCCGTCGATCTTCACGTAGCGTGGCCCAGCACCAACCGCCGTTGCAAGGCTGATAGCCGATTCAGACCGTCCCCAGCGCTTGGCCAGCTCACCTTGTGACAGCAGATTGTTGTGGGTTGCATCCATCGATTACTCCAATTTCTTCACTTGCATGATTGTTGTATCGACTGAACGATGGGAAAGTGAAGATGTATGGTGGTTTTTCGGTCCAATTCCCTCACGGGACATTGCCGTCACCCCCCTTGGCGGGTAGAACTTTCACACGAACCATGACGCAAAAGCATCGAGTTTTGTAAATGCCTGATGGATGCCAACTGCCGGTTGACACAGCGGAACGCCTGAAGATAGAGCTCGTTGACCCTCCAAACACCAAGCGCACGGGGGAAACGTCCATTCCTGCTAGTGCCATCGCAATGAAACTTGAACGTTAAAAAGGGCACCAGGTTTCCCTGGCACCCCCAAACCGACCAACAGTTTGAAAAAAGCTTACTTGGTCGCAGCGTCCGCTGGTTTAGCGGCAGTCTTTGCAGCAGCTTTGTTAGTGCGGCTGTGCTTGACTTTCTTGGCTG
>JBDTAG010000451.1:0-8545 GCA_039924745.1 Rhodoferax sp. | reverse complement strand
CCAAGGCAACGGTGGCCCACCGCGCGGGGAGGGTCAAACCTATCAATCCCAACACCAACGCTCCGACGGCTAACACCACAGCTTCCAGCCCGGTGGCCCAGGAAGGGCGTTGTAAATATTGACCTAGCAACATCTGCTCCAGCGCCATAGCGTGGGCTTGCACGCCGGGCATCTGCTGGCCCAATGGGTTAGACCGCATATCCATCAATCCCGCAGCCGAACTTCCTATCAACACGATATGCCCCTGCAATAGGTTGCGGGAAGCGGTGCCTGACAAAACCTGGGTTGCGGATATAAAACGCGCAGGTTCGTCAAGGGTGTAGTGCAGCCACATTTCACCCTGCGCATCGGTGGGAACGGTCACTGCGCCTATGCGTACGTCCTGTACCCCTCCGGCTTGGCCACGCAACGCGTAGTTCTGTGCTCCTTGGGCGACACGCAAGGCTTCGGCTGACAGGCTGGGCACCGGTTCAGTGGGTTCCAGCCGCATCAGCAGTGGCACGCGGCGCAGCACTCCGTCGCTGTCAACGGCGGCGTTAAGGGCGCCGACACCCCGTGCGTTGGCCGTCAGCGAGGGCAGGGGCCATAACGCAGACTCAAAGCCTCGCAGCCAGGTGATTGTTTCTGTGCCGCCGCTGATGACCATCCGATAGGGCAGATTCGGCGGTTTCGGCATCTTCGGCCCGTTGTGTGCAAGGCTGCTGCCCAGCACCACGGGGCTATGTTGCAAGGTGTTGGCCAGAGTTTGGTCTGGGTCGGGCAGGTGCGCCAGCGCCGCACTGGCTTGCGGGTCGTTCCAGAGTTGCGCCATGGCAGCAGGCGCGTTACGGTCCGGCTCGGTCATCAGCACGTCAAACACGATGACTGCCGCACCAGCGCTGTCGAGCCGCTCCACCAGCTCGGCGATCCGCGCACGCGGCCAAGGCCACTGGCCATAGGCCTTCAGTGCAGCTTCATCGATGTCGACTATCCGCACCGGCACAGGACTGTAGGCGCGGGGGTGCCAGCGTTGAAATTGGTCGAATTGCGCCAGACGCAGTCGTTGTAGTGCGATGGGGTCGGCTAGCCACACGGCTAGGCCAACCAGTGTCAACGCCAATACCCCGCACAGTGCCCGCAGACCGGGTACGGTGTCAGAAAATTTTTTGAAACGGCGTGCGGTCAAAGGCAAATAGTTCTTGGATTCAGGGCGCTAGCAAGCGAGGGGCGGATATATTCTGGCACTAATCTGCCGGCGTTGGCGTTGCGGTTGCAGCACGGCCAGTAAAGCCAAGCGGAACCGTTGTTCAGGAGTCATTCCACATGGCAATTTCGACCATCAATCGCTTTATTTCGCTGTTTGATTCCGCGTTTCACGCGCTGCCTGCACCGGTCAGCATGGTGGATGTCGAACGTCTTGCCATGTTGGTGCACCACGCCATGGCGTCTAAAACGCGGGCGTATCACAATTCAAGCCACGTTTTTTACATGTGTGAGGGCATGAAGCCTGTGCAGGTGTTGGCCGCGCTATTCCATGACGTGGTGTACTACCAACTGGATGTTGGGTTCCCTGATCGTTGCGCGTATTTATTGGATGGCGTCACTCGCCAAGAGGGCGATGCGTTGGTCTTGCAGCCCATACCGTCAGATGACGAACCGCTGGCTCTTTGTGCAGCGCTGTTTGACCTGGCCGCCGACCAACCTTTGCCGTTGTATGGGGGCATGAATGAATTCTTGAGTGCAGTCGTTGCGGCCCGTTTGTTGCAGCCCTTTTTGAAAACCGTCGATCTCATTGCGGTGTTGGCGTGCATTGAAGCCACCATCGCGTTTCGCGCACCGCATGCACACGGCCCGTCGGCAACCGACCGCTTGGCGCAGCGTGTACAAAGGCAGTACCGGCCGCGCGCGGACGAAACCAATACTGGCGCGGCACAAACGTATGTTGATCATGTAATGACCGATGCCGTGGCTCTAAGCAACCGCGATGTTGGTAATTTTGCAGAGGCGGACCCGGGTTTGTTTTTGTCGACCACCTGGCTTTTAATCGAAGAATCCAATGCGCCCCTAAAGGTTGCTGGCGTGTATACCTTGCAAGAGTACCGCTATGCGCTCACACGCATGGACAGTTTTCTGCGCAGCTTGAATCCTGCCCATGTTTTCCAGCAGTACAAAGGCCAGCCTGACCTGCAGACCATGGATGAGCTTTGTGCCGCCGCCGCTCGTAACATCACCTTTTCGGTAGACTTTTTGGGTGCCAAGATCACGTCGATTGCCATTGTGGAGGCATTGGCACTGTGCACCGGAACGGATGGCCCCATCTCCATGTTCCTTGGCGAAATCCGCAGTGCATACGGACGCCCCGAACGTGTTGAGGACTATTTGCCTGAGATACCTGTGAGTTGCGATGTCAACCCGGATCTTTTGCGTTTGTTTGACATTGGGCGAACACTCGAATCGGCCAATGATCTGACTGCTTCTCCCATCACGGCTTTTGTCTACCGCTCGATTGGTGACAAAGGCACCCTTATGGCCTTGGCGCAGGCACGCAAAATGTTCAATGCTAGCTTGCCCCCTATTGCATTTTTACGGTCCCTGAACCGCGACATGGTCCGTGCGATCGTGCGTGCGTGCATGCATATTTCGCTGTCGCGTCGTGACGCGCTGCTGGCGCTGGACCACTCGCTTTAGAACTTTTCACGACTTTCGGTTTCACAATCAACCGCCTGTTTGTGTAAGGTTTGTCCCATGTGTTGCCTGGTGTAACGCAGGGTTCGGCTGTTTACCGTTTGATACCGGTCCGGGTTGCAATGGCAGCTCCAAGCTGTCAGGCTGAGGCATCCCTTACAGGAGAAGACTCGGTGAACATTATTAGAAACCATGACGATGCCGAGCTACCTGACTGGCAGTCGGTATCTTTGCGCTCGGCCCCCATTCCGTTGGAACAATTGGTTCAAGAGGTGTATGCCGACTTCGAGCCGCCCGCTCAGGAGCAGATGCTGGCGCAGTTGGTAGGCAAGGTCTTCGACGATGCTCCCATGCCTGTGCGCGCCCAGTTACTTGAACATTTGCTGCGATCGGTGGGCGTTTTGGCTTTGATCGTTATTGCCAATGGGGTGTTCGGCAAAATTTGCCTGCGCGGTGGGTTGCCACTCACGACGCTCAATCCCGACGACATTCGCATCGTACGTCCAGTAGACGTAACGGCACTCACCGTGCATGTGCTGCACACCAGTGCCGATGCGCTCAGTGGTTTAAGCAATGTATTGCTCAGTGCCCCGGCACTGGACGGATCGGCTGCAACTACCACGTTGTTGCGTCTGTTGTTGCAGCATGCCCAGAGCCGCAGAAGTGGTGACGAAAAATATCAAAATGATAGCGATAGTTCCATATTCCACGAGGGCTAGAGGCGTATTTCATCTATAAGCACCCGGCTTGGAAAAATCCGAATGCCTGCCTCCACTCGGCACTAATCCAACATCAACATGGACCTCAGGCCACTAAGCCAATAGCGGAGCTCCGAAGGCATCCAACTGGACCCTGGCTTTTATTCAACGGATATGACGCCTCTCAGGGGTGCGCCCTGCTGAGAAGGGGCGGTATAGTTGTGTGCGGGAAACGCTGCGATGGGCCTCGGGCGTCATGCAGTGAAGTAGACGTACCCCGCTGATTTTATTCCTACCCGAGACCACGATGCTACCCACGGTTAAACCCCAGAACCCGAATTTCTCTTCCGGCCCTTGCAGCAAGCGCCCTGGCTATGACGTCTCCAAACTGCAGTTGGACACGCTGGGCCGCTCGCACCGCTCCGCGATTGGCAAGAAAGCATTGGGCCTGGCCTGCTCCGAGACCGCCCGTCTACTGGGCCTGCCCACCGGCTACCGCGTAGCCGTGGTGCCCGCGTCCGATACTGGCGCGGTTGAGATGGCAATGTGGTCGCTCTTGGGGCCGCGCGGTGTGGATGTGCTGGCGTGGGAAACCTTTGGCGCCACCTGGGTCAACGACATCGTTAACCAACTCAAGCTGCCCGGTGTGAACGTCATCGACGCACCGTATGGCGAGCTGCCCGACCTAAGCCGAGTCAACTTTGACAACGACGTGGTTTTTACCTGGAACGGCACGACTTCGGGCGTCAAAGTGCCCAACGGTGACTGGATACCCGCAGACCGCGCAGGACTGACTATTTGCGATGCCACGTCTGCGGTGTTTGCGATGGAGCTGCCGTGGGACAAGCTCGACGTCGTGACATTCTCTTGGCAAAAAGTGCTGGGTGGCGAAGGTGGCCATGGCATGCTGATCCTGAGCCCCCGCGCGGTGGCACGGCTAGAAAGTTACACGCCACCGTGGCCCTTGCCCAAGATCTTTCGCATGACGGCCAAAGGCAAGCTCATGGAGACCCTTTTTGAGGGCGACACCATCAACACACCCTCAATGCTGTGCGTGGCCGATTACCTGGATGCACTGGTCTGGACCGAAAGCCTGGGCGGCGTCCAAGCCACCATGGCCCGAAGCCAAGCCAACCTGAAGATCATCGAAGATTTTGTCGCCACGCATGACTGGATATCCTTTTTGGCCAAAGACCCTGCGACCCGGTCCAACACCAGCGTTTGCCTGACGCTGGCGGTCAGCGCGCAGCAGGTCAAGCAGATGGTTGTTTCAATAGAAGCCCAAGGGGTGGCCTATGACATCGGCGCTTACAAAGATGCGCCAGCCGGTTTGCGCATCTGGTGCGGCGCCACGGTAGAGGCGAATGATGTGCGCGCTTTGCTGCCATGGTTGGTCTGGGCTTACACGCAAGTGTCACAGCCCTGACACACTGCGGCGGCACCATGTGGACTCACCCGAGACCACATGCACAAAGGATGCTGTGGCTCATGTCTGCAAGCCCACACATTCTTTGTTCACCATGCCAAACAACACACATTTCTCGCGCCGTTCTTTACTACAAGTGCTCGCTGGCGCACCTTTGCTGCCGCTGACCTCAGCCCTGGCAGGCGTCTCGTTAGCGGGTTGCGGTGGCGGCTCTACCGTGGCACCGATTACTTTCACCTCGGTGGGCTTCTCCAGCACCAGCGCACCCGGCTTGGCTAACGCAGCCGCCATGGCCACCACCACTGTCGGCTCGGTCATGTCGGCCAACTTCAGCGACAACAGCAAATTGGATTTCAAGCTGGCCTACCAACCCTTCTTCATCACCGGCGACATGGTGTCGGATGGCAAAGGTGGAAAGGTACTGGCTGGTGGTTACTACGACATCAACAACCAGCCCATCATCGATAGGAGCGTGGCGGGCAAAGAGCGCCAGTTTTTCTCGGATTCTCCGGATGGCACATCGCTGTTGAGCGTGGTCAATGCCAAAGTTAGCGGTGTCAAAGGCAACACCGTGTTTGCCGTGGTTCAGTTTGAATACACCACGTTTGCGCAAGACGGCGTGACCAGCATGTACGGCCAACTGCCATCGCCCATTGCCGTGCTGACGCTGGACCAAGACCCTGCGACGGGCAAGCTGTCTTTGGTCAAGTACCACAACGTTGACACATCGTCGGTCAACGGTCTGTGGATCACCTGCGGTGCCAGCCTGTCGCCTTGGGGCACCCACCTGTCCAGCGAAGAATACGAACCCAATGCCTTTACGGCCGCGTCGGATGCGCAGTTCAAGGGCTTTAGCAAGAACCTGTATGGCAGCGAAACCACCGCCAACCCCTACAACTACGGCCACATGCCCGAAGTCACGGTGAACGCCGATGGCACAGGTTCGATCAAGAAGCACTACTGCATGGGTCGTCTGTCGCACGAGCTGGTGCAAGTCATGCCCGACAACCGAACGGCGCTGATGGGCAACGACGCCACTAACGCGGGCTATTTTGTGTTTGTGGCCGACAAAGAAAAAGACTTGTCTGCCGGAACTCTGTATGTGGCCAAGGTCGGCACGGGCTTCAGCTTGGACCCCACAGCCGCTGGTGCAGCGCTGACCTGGATCAAACTGGGCTCAGCCACCAGCGCCGAGATTCGCGCATGGGTGGACGGCGGCATCAAACCCACCGACATCATGGACGTCAAGTCGGCTAACCCGTTGGATGCGAGCTACTCCAAGATCACCGCCAATGGCCGTGTGGAATGGATCAAGCTGGTGCCCGGCATGGAAAAGGCCGCCGCCTTTTTGGAGACCATGCGCTACGCCGCGCTGATGGGTGCCTCCATGGGATTCACCAAGATGGAAGGAACGACCGTCAATATCAAGGACAAGATCGCATACTCTGCGTTGCAGAACTGCGAAGGCTCCATGGTGGTCGGCAATGCAGCCAATGTGCCCGGCAATGGCATCTCTATACCCGCTGTGCTCAAGGCAGGTGCGGTGATGGCGTTACGCCTGGGTGGTGGCATGAAAGACATTGCGGGTGGTGCCATCAACAGCGAGTGGATGCCTGGCAACACCAAGGCATTGTTGGTGGGCCAAGACATCACGGCTGACGCATTAGGCAACACGGCCAACCCCGACAAAGTGGGCAACCCGGACAACTTGAAATTCTCCGAAAAAATGCGCACATTGTTCATTGGTGAAGACAGCAGTCAGCACGTCAACAACTTCTTGTGGGCGTACAACGTCGACACCAAGGCCTTGTCGCGCATCATGTCTATCCCCGCGGGTGGTGAATCCACGGGATTGCATGCGGTGGATGAGCTCAATGGTTGGACTTACATCATGAGCAACTTCCAGCACGCGGGTGATTGGGGCAGCGTCCACAACGTGGTGAAAGCCACGCTGGACCCACTAATCAAGGCCAACTACAAAGACAAATTTGGCGCAGCCGTGGGATACCTGACGGCGGAAGTGACGCAGCCGAAATTCACTAAGGTGTGAAGCGGCGCGTAAAAGTCGAAGCCCTACCGGGTCTCGACCTTGCCGTCGGCGTGTTTGGCAAAGCGCCCCTGATCACGCGGATGAACGGGATCGCTTGCGGGCCAGGGCCAGCCGCCGAATTCGGTCCGGCGGTAGTCGGCGAATGCTTGCTGAATTTCGGCCTGTGTGTTCATCACAAACGGGCCATATTGCGCAACGGGTTCGTTTATGGGGCGGCCTTGCAGCACCAGCATTTCGGTGATGTCATCTCCGCAAACCAGCTCGGCATCTACGCCCGCATCGAGTTCAATGGCAGAAGAGGGCGGAACCGCTTGCCCGGCAATGGTCAGCGCCGCACCTTTGAAAAAATACAGCATGCGCCGTGTGCCCTTGCCGGTGGCAGCAGGTAGCGTCCAGCGCGCGCCGGCCTGCATCTTGATGGTCCAGATGGCCAGGTCTGCATCGCTCTGCGATGCCCACGAATCGGGTGGCGGTGGCAGACCCTTGGCATCGCCCAGGCTGCCCGCAATGCAGGCCGCGTCGGTGGTCCTTCCGTTGGAATCGATGGATTGGTACTGGGCAATGTCTTCGTGCCAGAACATCGTGAAATGCGGCTCCACCATCTTGCTCTTGGAGGGCAGGTTCAACCAGATCTGGAACAGTTCGGCAGGGTTGGGCTTGTCGGTGTGCACCAAGGGAAACATCTCGCAGTGCACGATACCCTTGCCGGCTGTGAGCCACTGCACGTCGCCAGCACCAAAGCGGGCGGTCGCCCCCAATGAGTCGGAATGGTCAATCAGCCCCTGGCGGGTGATGGTCACGGTCTCGAAGCCACGGTGTGGGTGCGAGGGGAAGCCGGGTATGGTCTGGCCGTGGTACATGCGCCAGCCGTCTTTGCCGGCAAAGTCCTGGCCCAGGTCACGCCCGGCCAACGACGCTGCAGGCCCCATAGCGGCATTGCCAACCGGGTAGGCGTCGTTGTGGTGGACGCAGAACAGGAACGGGTCCAGCGTCTGCCAGGGAAAACCAAGTGCTTGAATGCTGAGGATGGTGGGTGTGGTCATGGCCTCGATTTTCACCGCTCTGGAATGTGCGCGCACTGCGCAAGGGCATGGCACTGCGCGTGCCACTAAGATACCTGGGTCCCAACCCTTGAGTGCCACGACTTGCTGCAATTGCCCCTTGTCCGTTCCGTCTACTGGCGTTTGCTGTGTGTGTGCATGCTGGTGGGGGCGGTGTTGACCTTGGACGTGTGGCAGCGGCCTGCTGCGCCGCAGCCTGCCAGCGCTGAACAATCTGTGGCTTCCGCAGCTATTGACCTGGGGCAGTTACAAGTAGTCGACAAAGGTGCGATTCCGATGCCCGCGGGCATGGCAGCCGCCCATGCCAGCACCTTGTTGCCCATGCCCGCCAGCAGTACGGCGGCGATGACCGTGTTCTGGTTCTCGGGCGACCGTGAGAGTGCGCCCAATGTGCAGATCGCCGCATCGCAATACATTCGCGCTACCCAGCAATGGACTCCGGCCCGCTTTGTCGTGAACCGCTTTGTGGCGGGCGCGCAGTTGGGCTATGGCCTGCGCCGCCTGGGTAATCCGGTCGCGTGGATGGACGGCAGCGGTCGCATCAACCTCTTTGTCGTGGCTACCGGCTGGGGTGGTTGGGCTGCATCGCGCGTGCTGCATCTGCGCCAGAGCAGCGTTGGCAATGGCTTGGATGCGCTGGCTTTTG
>JBDTAG010000450.1:0-10146 GCA_039924745.1 Rhodoferax sp. | reverse complement strand
GCACAGGTAGGTTCCAAAGCCCTGCTTGTTGACTTTCAGGGCGTTAGCCCCCGTCGCTATTGACCAATGCGCTATGGATTCCGTAGCGACAAGCTCCAGCGCATGGGGCTGGTCCTGCTGACCCTCTACCTGCAGGCACAGGCTGGTGCCGTTGAAAAAGCCCCGGTTGGCGTCCAGCCAGGCGGTGCGCACGGAGTTGTCAAAGGCATAGACTTCGTAATGCACCACCAAGGGCTGGTCGGGGGCGCAATCTACCACCCAAGTCGCCTTGTCGTGTTGCAGCGCGGGGCAGTCTTTTCGCCCTTGATTGCAGCGCAGGTTTTGCAGGTTCTTGGCGAATTCGCGCACCAAGTAACTGCCCGGAATCCACACCGGCAAGCGCAGCACCTGCTGGGCCAGTGGTGATGCAATGGTCAGTGTGATACCAAACAGGTGGGCGTGGAGGTTGAGAACTTCCACCCGGTAATGAATGGCTGGCACACGGGGTTTCGGAGTGGTTCTGGTGGCTGATGGGCTGCGCGTTGTAGACATTGAAACTCCGTCTAGCTTTTGCCGCCAGACAGCAATTTTTCAACTTGTGCGGCATCGGCTGCACCAGGCACGCGCGTGCCATCAACAAAAAACAGGGTCGGTGTGCCGGTAATTTTGTATTTGCGACCGAATTCCGTGTTCCGGTTTAACGCCGTCACGTCGCAGGTGGCGGCCGCTGCAGGTTGCTCGCGCACCATCCAGTCTTGCCAGGCTTTACCGGGCTCTTTGGCACACCAGATGGCCTTGGATTTTTCACCAGAATCGGCACCCAGGATGGGGTACAAAAACATGTAGACAGTAACGTTATCGACCTTTTGCAGGTCGCGTTCAAAGCGTTTGCAGTAGCCGCAATTGGGGTCTTCAAACACGGCGATCTTCCGTTTGCCGTTGCCGCGCACGATGGTGAATGCGTCTTTAAAAGGCAGGTCTTCAAACTTCACTGTGGTTAGCTTGGTGACGCGTTCTTCGGTCAGATTGCGTTTGGCCCGCACGTCGATGATGTTGCCTTCTATCAGATAGTTGGCCTGGGCGTCGGTGTAAAAAATCTCGCTTCCATTGATGCGCAATTCGTAAACACCGGGGATCGCAGTCTTGGTGACTTCGTCCACTACTTTGATTTGGGGCAGGCGTTCGGCAATGTTTTTGCGAATTTGTGCTTCTTGCGCCAGGGCGGCGCCGCACGCGACCAGGGCGGTACAGGCCAGGAGGGATTTAAGTAGGTGTTTCATAGTCTGTCGTCAGTTCTTGTCAGTTGTAGAAGAAGGCTTGCTTGCGTTGCTAACGCCGCCCATGGCGCGCCGTGTAATCCATTGTTTGATCGGTCCACTTGCCTCAAATCGGTTCATTCCCCAGTTGCGCATGGCCTGCACTGCCGGATGGCGGTTGGTGAACAACCGCTGCAACACATCATTGGCTTGTCCCATCACCGCAAATTCGGCTTTGCGCGCACGCTCGTACTGGCGCAGTAAGCGGGGGTCTCCCACATTGCGCCAATAGGCGCGCCCGGTAATCACTGAAACCAGTTCTGCCACATCGCCCAGACCCAGATTCAGACCTTGTCCTGCCAGCGGGTGTACGGTGTGGGCTGCATCACCCGCCAAGACCCAGGCACCCTGGGGAGATATGCCACTCCAGTGTTGTGCAAGTGCCTGTTGCAAAGGCCAAACCTTGCGCGCACCCATTAATGTGATTGCACCCAACACGCCATGGCTGGCCAAACCGAGTTCCTGACAAAACGCTTCTTCATTAAGGGATTGCAGTAATTTTGCGCGGTCCGGACTGACAGACCAAACAATTGCGCATAAGTTCCCGGTTGCGCCGCCCAAGGGCAAAAATGCCAGGATTTCACCTTTGTCGAACCACTGGCGCGCGACTTGGGCGTGTGACTTCTCGCATTGGATGCGGGCAGCCAGTGCCCACTGGTCATAGGGAGTTACGTCCCATTGCACCCCCCATTCTTCGCGCGATCGGCTGTTCTTGCCTTCGCAGACCACGGTCAGCGATGCGGGCTTGGGACTGTCAAAGACCTCGATCAGCGGCTGAAACCGCACGGCCTCGGCCAATCTGGCCTCTAAAACAGGTACGTCCACAATCCAGTTCAAAGCTTCAGCGGCGCTTTGTGCAACGTCGAACGCAATCTGACCACCGTCGTCACCTTGTACTTGCATGGCCAATACCGGTGTGGCGTGTTGTGGTTCGGGCCAGCAACGCACTGCTTCGAGCAGCTGGCGCGAAGCTAGGTTCAGGGCGTACGCTCGCACATCCGTTGCGGCGGTCGGTTGGCCGGCATCCGGCATTACCAAGGCCACCCGCAATTGCTTCGCCGCCAAATGCAGGGCCAGCGTCCGCCCCACGATGCCCGCGCCGCGGATGCAGATATCAAACGGTCTAGTCATGTGGAGATTGTAAAAGTGGGTTTGTGCTGCGCCGCTCGGGGACGGCGATGACCTTACGGACCCTGGGTCGACGCCTCCCAGGCGGCTGCCTGCGTGGGCACAGCTTCCAGGAAACGAATCGGTCGACGGGTGTTGGGCGATATTTCGGACAGCAAATCACGCAGGTCATTCAAAACCCGATCAGGCGGTACGGGGTTTTCATGCAAAAGCACACAGGCTGCCTGGAAATGCAGTGTTACTTCGGGAACCAGTCCTGGTAGCGGGATGAGTCCAGACCCTACCAGCTTGACCATGCGCTCGGTCAGCGCCTTGCGCGTGGTGACGCCTTCCATGAGCAGGCCAAACTGCGCTGTACCCACACGGCCGGCCGGATCTACGTCGCGCAAAATGCGCTGTATCTTGACTACAGCGCGCAGCAGGCATTGTTCGGCTGTCGTATCGCTGTAGGCCTGGCGAATGTGTTCGTGATTGGTGACGGATACAACGACCAATGCCAACGGTTCGCGGTGGTCTATGGCGCGTTGCACCGCATCTTCAAGGTGTGTCTGGAAGACTTCGGGTGTCAACAGACCGGTCAATGCATCCTGCGTGGGCAAATGGTTGGCCCGTACCACCAGCTCTTTACGGTCATGGGTGAGCTGGGTCAGGGCGTACATCAATATCGGGATGGAGAAAGCTACACATGCCGACGTCAGAAAACGCATTTGCCACAGCAAAGGCACTACGCCCATCGTTTCACACAACATGTAGGTGAGCGCAAAAAACTGGGGCAACAGTGCAATCATCATCCATCGGCCGACGCTGGAACCCTGGAGCCAGCTTAAAACAGTCGCCCCCATACCGATAAGCGTGGCAAAAAGCATGATTACCGCGCATACACGGTCTGCGATAAACCGGTCTACCACTGCGAACAGCAAGACCGACGCGATAGTGCCCCAACCGACGGATGACAGGAAACGGTCATAGCGGTGAAAGTGCACGTGCAACACAAACACATTGCGAATGAAAAGCAATGTGCTTCCCACTGCGATGACCGGCATGACGTTGGATGCCGAATTGCCTAATTCCGGTACATAGGCCCATACCAACGCATTCAATACACCCGATATCTGAGCCAAAGTGGCGGCAACCAGCAGCGCAAAGAGCGCCGCCCAGCCATCAATAGCTTTGCGATGCTCCAGGAAGCGCAACATGGAAAGCACAGACAGGCTCAACAGGGCACCGAACATCAGCCCCAAGCCAATGAATTCCTGTTGACGTTGCGTAACCCGCACACGGGCAGATGACAGGCGAATCGGTACTGCAATTTCTTTGAAGTTACGGACCTGCAGATAAAGGTCTTGCGGTGCACTGTCATTCAGATCGAAATCAAAATCTGGGTACAGACCAGGCCTATGCCAGTCTGACTGCGCCAGTGTGTCGCCCCCCTGCTGAACGTGCCACGTCCCGGTTGCGTCTGCACTGAAGAACATCACTTGGTCCACGAAAGGCAGTGGCAGGTTTAGTGTCCAATGGACTTTAGAGCCAGGTGCGCGTCGAACCCGCAGTTTGATCCAAAGTGCGTCGTACCGATTGAGAGCATTGCGGGTCAGCGCCGGCGCAGGTACGAAATGGGCCTGGCCACCTGCAACCTGCTGTATCGTGGCATGAGATCCTTCGTCTATCCAGCTTTCGATACCGGTGTCGATTTGTAGCGACGGCGTGTTGTCATCCAGCAGCAGTACGTTGTCCGATGTTGACTCTGCGGCCTGACCAACGACGGAAAATAGGCAACAAACGATCAAAAACAGTCGCGCGAACAGGGATGGCATACACTTGTCTTCCCCGTTTTTAGAGGTTTTTAGGAGTCTGAAGTGTGGCATTGTAGGCCTACCCATCGTGGGTAAGTCCCCGTTGTTTCACGCCGCATACTGCATAGAAATCGCTGCGGAAGTCTAAACTCAAATTGCCCCCATTTGGGTTTCCAGATGTTGTGAAATTAGGCAGATACAGACGTATCAGGCGCCTGACGATCTACGAACCCTTATCGCCATAAATCGACGAACTGTAAGGGTCTGGTGTTAGAAAACTTCGCTTCACTTTTTCTATCAGCGAGCAATTGATTTATAAATATTTATGTTGATCAAAACAATTGAATTCAATCCGCTGGTAAGTGTCTTGATCCGCAGCATGGATCGCGGCAGTTTGTCTGATGCCCTTGCATCTGTGGCCACGCAGACCTATCCATTCATAGAGCTTGTCTTGGTGAATGCAAAGGGCGAAGGGCATCGAGATGTTGGCGAACGTTGTGGCACTTTCCCGATCCACTTCATCAGTTCGGCAGCCAGGCTTAGCCGGAGTGCTGCCGCAAACAAAGGATTAGAGATGGCGGGCGGAGAGTATTTACTCTTTCTGGATGACGATGATC
Source organism: Rhodoferax sp. (assembly GCA_039924745.1). Taxonomy (GTDB): domain Bacteria; phylum Pseudomonadota; class Gammaproteobacteria; order Burkholderiales; family Burkholderiaceae_C; genus Allorhodoferax. The sequence goes on along the minus strand of JBDTAG010000450.1, from coordinate 5,313 downwards.
TCATTGACGCAGAGCATATCGAGACATTGGTTCGCACACTGGATGCATCCCGCAATTTCAAGGCCGCGTTTTCTGGGACCCGTGTAACTAACGCGGCGGGACAATCACTGGGTGTCTACAACTCCGCTTTTTCTGAACCGCAATTGCTGGTGGGAAACTTCCTGCCTATACATGCCGTCCTGTTTAGCAAGGAGCTTGTGTTGGCAGGGTGTCGATTTGACAATTCGCTAGAGACGTATGAAGACTGGGACTTTTGGCTCCAAGTCTCTCGACATACTGACTTTGTACAAACCGGTGTAGTGAGTGCTGTTTACCGCTCCTTTCTGGGAGATTCAGGCATGTCCAGCGCCGAGGACCGCCCTTTGCAAAGACTAAGACGGTCGGTGGTGTGGCGTAAGTGGTGGCCTGAATGGACGGTTGAGAGCCTGAATCTTCTGACGTCGGCTCTTGAAAAAGCGCAGGATGAAAAGGAGAAAGAAAGTACTGCGCTGCGCGGTGCCTTCAATGACCAGGTGAATGAAAACAGCAAGTTGCACCATACCGTGGCCACGTTGCAACAGGCTGTAGGTGAAAAAGACCATCAACTCGCGCAAACGGTAGCTGAGTTTGGTTACTCGTTGGCTGATCTGAACGCGCAGTTGGCAGACCGAGAAAGGGTGTTGTCTATTCAAAATGCGCAGATCATTGCGTTGAATTCGAGTATTCAAGAAATTTTGACTTCTACAAGCTGGAAATTCAGTGCACCGGTACGCCATATTGGTCGCTTGGCTGGCATATTCCGTCGAAGAATGGGGTCTGCGCGTGTGCGCGCTCATTTGGCATTTCAATATCTGCAGCGAAAATTCAGTAGCGATCCAGTGGAAAGTACATTCCTCGAAGACCAGATGGAAGGTGAGTTGGCTGAGTCGAAACGACTGTTGAAACCGGTCGCGCCAACGTCAATGGTGTCGACTGCACGAGGGCTGGAGCCTAGCCCCGCGGTGCTGATGCAACGCCATGATCATCAGTCGCTGGCGTCCATTGATATAGATCGATATGACTATTTTTTCCTGGATGTTTTTGATACAGCTGTCATCCGGTTGTTTGAAAAACCGGTTGACTTGTTCAAATACTTAGAGCATTCGACACAGTTCGCTAATTTTGAGCGAATGCGCACTTACATGGAAGGCAAGGCACGTGAACGATACGGCACACGCAAAGATATTAAATTACTCGAAATTTACCAAAATTTTCATGGGGTTGATCAGAAGCAAGAGACAGACGCGGAGCTGACTTTTTGTGTGGCACATCCTGAGACCCTGGCCTTCTATGCAGAATTGGTTTCCAAAAACAAAAAGATATTTTTTGTATCGGATATGTATCTCGATAGAGCCACGATCGCGATGATTTTGCACAAGAACGGTTTTCTACAATATGAAGACATCTTTGTTTCCTCTGAAGACGATTTGATCAAAGGGGACGGCAGTCGATTCGCTTGGTTAAAGTCAGTGCTTCCTGACTCCTTGGGGAAGGCGATCCATATCGGAGACAACCATGTCTCGGACTGGGTTCAGCCTCGGTTACAGGGTTACGACGCTCTTCAGTTCATGGAAAGCATTGACTTCTATCAATATGACGAGTTTTTGTTCTCCAAGGCTCCGCACTTGATTGCGCAAAGTAGTTTTGGGGTGTCATTTCTGCTGGGGATGTTCCGGTACTGGAAGTCGGGCTTTGTAGACAAGCAACCCGGTTACTGGAAACAATTTGGATTCCTTTACGGGGGCGCTTTGGTCGCAGCGTTCTGCGGATTTGTCAATGGCACAGTCCTGAAAAACAAATATTCAACCTCTCGTGTGTTCTTCCTTGCGCGAGATGGCGACATCATGAGTCGTGTCTTTCGATTACTCTATCCTGAACTGGACGCTGTCTATTTGCTGGCCTCGCGCCGCTGTATGAGTTTTCCATCGTTGAATACGATGGAGCCCTTGGATGACGAAGACATGCTCAAGTTGTTCACTACACCGATCGGCATCACGTGCGCGCAAGACATCATTGATCGGTTGGGGTATGACGACATGCAATCGTTGAAGGATGCACTGGCTGATCTGGAATCGCGGGGCCTTATTCAGAGTGAACCGGATGTACTGCGTTGCTTCGTCGAACACAAAGACACCATTTTGGCCAAGGCATTTGCTGAACGGCACACACTTTTGCAGTATTTGGACGAAGTTAACTTTTTTCAAAATCCGGATATTGTCATTGCCGATGTTGGCTGGGGTGGGACCATTCAGAACGCGCTTGTTAAATTGATGGAGCGCTCTGGGCATGGTGACCAGAAGCTGCATGGCCTCTATATGGGGGTCAGTGACAGTGTGGAGCACAAGGACTACAAGACAGGCTTCTTGTTCCAAGGAGACAAGTCACGGTTTGACAGCTTTCTAAACCTCATTGAATTGATCACATCTTCTCCAAAAGACGGTGTGGTTCGGATTGCTGCGGTTGAAGGCAGCTATGTTCCCGTAAGCGTAAAGCAGACTGCTGAAGAGTTGCACCGGCAATCCATTGCCGCAGAAATCCAGGCCGGCATTCTGGAGTTTGCACAAATTGTCAAAGACAAAAAAATTGGGAACTTGGACTTTTTTAAACCCCAAGATTTCGAAGCGCTTTTTGAGGCGCTCCAAGAGCATCCGTCCGAGGAGGATGTTGCGCACTTGGGAACCGTAAGGCATGCCATGACCTTAGGCAGCCACTTCGGTGAAAAAGTACTCAACAGAAAAGGATGAATGCTGTGACAAAACTGAAGATCATCACAGTCGTCATCGATCCGGGGATGTACGAACGGTTTTTTATGACGAACCCGGTCGTTAACGGTTCTGATTTGGAGTCCATAGACAACCGTCAACATAATCGCGGATTGCCGATTATTTACAACGAGTTGATCGCACGCTACCTTGATGCAAATTGTTGGTTGCTTTTTGTTCATGAGGACTTTGAAATCAAAGGCGGTTTGTCTGTCATTGACACCCTGGACTCCAGATGCATTTATGGAACTTTTGGGCTCAACTTCGAAAACAACTCACCAGTTCCCTATGGGCGCCACACTTGCAGTAACAAGGATGGAACCCGAGCGGTAGAGGTTGGTCAGGTTGTTGTTGATCCAGTAGCGGTCCAAACGCTCGACTGCCAAAGCGTCTTAGTGCACACAACGCTGCTGCGTGACAACCCCGGTTTGCGGTTTGACGAACAACTGACATTTGACTTGTATGCTGAAGATTTTTGTATCAACGCCAAATACAAATTGGGAATCACGTCGAAGGTATTTCCTCTCACCTTCCAGCATTACTCGCACGGAAGCATTACGGATCGATACCATTCCGGTATCCGTTATTTGTCACACAAGTACCCGGATGTTGCGGTTGCAGGTAGCTGCTCCTTTATCGGCGGGCGGTCGGCAGAACTCGAAAAGTACTTCGTTTATGGGGTCGGGCAAGTGCAGAGGGTTCCTACAGCCCCTATAGCCCCCACCAGCCCAATAGCCCCCGCTGTTCTGTTGGCGCCCACTTTGTTCGCTAGAGTGAAGACATACCTTGGCCGTTTAAGTCGTCGCCTTTAATTTGAGCTGATGAATCCCAAGAGATTCATTGGTCCTTGGTCATTACAATGACCGCCTACTTCCCAAGAAACCAAGTTCTTCTCGAACCTTCTGCGAACGCAGAGTTTTCCCGATTTGCCATTGCCCATTGCGCGGCCGTCCATATTTTTGCCGGTTACCTCCGTGATGTTTGTGGTGGGGCGTAGAACTAATTCTGATTGATAAGGAAATTTTCATGAGTTTGAAGTGTGGCATCGTAGGCCTTCCTAACGTGGGCAAATCCACGTTGTTCAACGCCCTGACCAAGGCGGGCATCGCTGCGGAAAATTACCCGTTTTGCACCATTGAGCCCAATGTGGGTATCGTGGAAGTGCCCGATTCCCGCATGGCGCAACTGGCTCAAATTGTCAAACCTGAGCGTATGGTTCCGGCGGTTGTGGAATTCGTCGATATCGCTGGTTTGGTGGCTGGCGCCAGTACCGGTGAGGGGCTGGGCAACAAGTTTCTGGCCCACATCCGCGAGACCGATGCCACGATCAACGTGGTGCGCTGTTTTGAAGATGACAACGTGATCCACGTTGCCGGCAAGGTGGACCCGATCTCGGATATTGAGGTGATTCAGACGGAGCTTTGTCTGGCGGATTTGTCGGCCGTTGAAAAGGCTTTGCACCGCGTTACCAAGACTGCACGTTCGGGAGATAAGGAGTCGATCAAGCTCGTGGCCATTCTTGAAAAATGCCAAGCCGCGCTCAACGAGGCCAAACCCGTGCGCACGTTGGATTTCAGCAAGGAAGAACTGCCGTTGTTGCAACAGTTCTTTTTAATTACTGCCAAGCCTGCGATGTTTGTTGCCAATGTGGCCGAAGATGGATTCACGAACAATCCGATGCTGGACAGACTGACCGCATATGCAACCGCGCAAAATGCGCCGGTGGTGGCGATCAGTGCCAAGATGGAAGCCGAAATGTCGGAGATGGGCGATGAAGACCGCCAGATGTTTCTGGAAGAACTGGGCCAGACCGAACCAGGTCTGAATCGTTTGATTCGATCTGCGTACAAGTTACTGGGCCTTCAAACCTACTTCACTGCAGGCGTAAAAGAAGTACGCGCTTGGACCATTCATGTGGGCGACACCGGGCCGCAAGCCGCGGGTGTGATCCATACAGACTTTGAAAAGGGCTACATCCGCGCCCAGACGATCGCGTTTGAAGACTTTATTGCGTTTAAAGGCGAGCAGGGCGCCAAAGATGCTGGCAAGATGCGCGCCGAAGGCAAGGAATACGTCGTCAAGGATGGCGATGTAATGAACTTCTTGTTCAGCTCCTAAACCGGATGTTTGGGCTGATGGCTTAAGTGAAAACAATCACTAGCCCTCGTCGATTCTCATTTGTTTGCTATTAAAGCTATAGTGCTAAAGTATGGAGAACGCTCCGATGAAGGCCGCTGTCATCGTCACGTAGCGCGCAAATTTACCAATTGCCATGTAGGCCAGACAGGGCCAAAACGGTAACTTGAGCCAGCCCGCTACGGCGCATAGCGGATCGCCTACCAGCGGCAGCCAAGCCAGCAAGCATGCCTTGGGCCCCATTTTTTTCAACCAGTCCAACGCACGCGTGTGGTGCACGGACTGGCTGTATTTGTCTGCAACCTTGTGCGCGCCGTAGCCCATCCACCAGTCGACCGCGCCGCCCAGTGTATTGCCCACGGTGGCCACTAATACAACGGGCCAAAACATGCTGGGG
>JBDTAG010000449.1:0-5940 GCA_039924745.1 Rhodoferax sp. | reverse complement strand
GGTAGTTGAACTCGGTCACATTGCGCGGGCCACCTGGCAGTTCGCCAATCAGACCGCAGAAGCGTTTGAAGCTGCCTTGCTCTTCAGGAATGGTTACGGCAAACAAGGCCTCGCGTTCTTCGCCGACTTCTGCCCGTTCCGCCACAAAACGTAGGCGGTCGAAATTCATGTTGGCGCCACACAAAATGGCTGCGTAGGTTTCACCTTTGGTCTTGTGCTGGGCCACGTATTGCTTGACGGCCGCTACCGCCATGGCGCCCGAAGGTTCGACGATGCTGCGGGTGTCAATGAACACGTCTTTGATGGCGGCGCAGACCGCATCGGTATCCACGACGATGAATTCATCTACCAGTCCGCGTGCGATGCGAAAGGTTTCTTCTCCCACGAGCTTCACGGCAGTGCCGTCTGCAAACAAGCCTACGTCGTTCAAAGTCACGCGCTTTTTTGCGGTTACGGACTGCAGCATGGCATCGGAGTCTCGTGTTTGCACACCGATAACTTTGATGCGCGGGTCAACGGCCTTGATGTAGTTGGCTACCCCGGATATCAAACCACCCCCCCCAATGGCAACAAACACGGCGTCCAGCGCTGGGCGGGTAGTGGTGTCTTGGGTGCTGACCGCGTTGCATTTGTGCAGGGTCTGCACCTGGCGCAGTATCTCCATTGCGATGGTGCCCTGGCCCGCAATCACATCGGGGTCGTCAAAGGGGTGGACAAAGGTCAGCCCCTGTTTTTGCTGCAGGGTTAGTGAGTGGGCATAGGCATCGGAGTAGCTGTCGCCGTGCAACACCACTTCCCCCCCAAAGCCACGCACTGCGTCTACCTTGACTTGCGGCGTGGTGGTCGGCATCACGATGACTGCTCTGGTCCCCAGTTTGTTCGCACTGAGCGCGACGCCTTGCGCATGGTTACCCGCAGATGCGCAAATGACTCCCTTGGCCAATTGTGCAGCGCTAAGCTGGGCCATCTTGTTGTATGCGCCGCGCAGCTTGAAGCTGCGCACTGGTTGTTGGTCTTCACGTTTGAGCAGCACCGTGTTGTGCAAACGTTTTCCTAACTGTTTGGCGGGTTCTAGTGCTGATTCAATCGCGATATCGTAGACACGGGCTGTCAGGATTTTTTTCAGGTAATCGTCAGGTGTCAGGTGTTTGGGTGCTTTGGTCGTCATGGCAGTGAAGCAAGTGATAACACATGATAATCGCCAGCTCGCTGCAAACGTGGTTTGCGGCATATGCAAAGGAGTGAGCACATGGAATGCACGGTCAGTTGGACGGGAGGACTAAACACTCGATCTGCCATGGGGTTTGTGGCCGAAACGGGAAGTGGTCACACGATAGTCATGGACGGCGCTCCAGACGCGGATAAGCCAGAAAACGGTGGGCAGAATTTGGCTCCACGCCCTATGGAAACCGTTTTAGCGGGCACGGGCGGTTGTACCGCCTATGACGTTGTGCTGATACTGAAGCGTGGTCGTCACGATGTACAAGGCTGCACCGTCAAGCTAACGGCGGAGCGCGCACAAACCGAACCCAAGGTCTTTACCCAAATCCATATGCATTTCACCGTCACTGGTAAATCACTATCAGCGATTGCAGTAGAGCGGGCCATTGCCCTTAGCCACGAAAAATACTGTTCAGCCAGCATCATGTTGTCGAAAATGGCCGACATTACGACCAGTTTCGACTTGATTGATGCGTAAAGACGGCAATAGTTGAATTTAAATGTGGTGTGCGACCGTTGTCATGACCTTGGCGGCGACTCGCATCAAATCTTTGACGGGTTGCGGTAAATCGATGGCGCCGGCGTCTTTGGCTGCCTGCGCATGACCAAGCTCATCATCGCGCATTTGCGCCACGATAGCTCTGGATGCATGATCGCCCAGAGGCAGTTCGTCTAAATGTCCCTGCAAGTGAGCGCCAACTTGTAGTTCGGTTTCCACAACGAAACCGAGGCTTACCTTGTCTCCCATGCGGCCAGCCAGCAATCCCAAACCAAAAGCCCCTGCGTACCACAGAGGGTTGAGAACTGACGGTCGGGCGTTCAGCTCGGATAAACGTTGAGCGGTCCACGCGAGATGGTCAGTTTCTTCCAGGCTCGCTTGCGTGAATTTCGCACGCAAAACAGGGTTCTTGGTGGACAGCGCTTGAGCTGTATATAACGCTTGAGCGCACACCTCGCCCACATGGTTAACCCGCATGAGGCTTGAAGAAGTACGGCGTTCAGAAACGTCAAGCTCGGTTGTTTGTTCGGCCAGCGTGGGGCAGCCTTGGGCCGCATGTGGTCGTGCAAACAGGGTGCGCAGGGCGGAATCAGCGGCATTCAGCAGTAAATCCATAGTTGAAACTCCTGAAATGTTCGGTCTACCAGTCTAGCGTGATTGCAGTGTTGGCGGAGGGAAACAAAATGTTGCACCCCCGCAACGGAAGCCCTTGGATTTCGGCCTTTTCAGGCCTTTTTGGGGTCAATGCTTTGCCAAACCGGCATGGGTCTGGTGCAATAGACCCAACTTCCTGAACTAGGAGGTTGGCCCGGGGTTCTGATCCCGTAGACCTGAGCCCGCTGTTTAACCTTTTTGAGAAACCCGAAATGAAAAAAACCCTCATCGCTTTGGCCGTTTTGGCCGCTTCCGGCGCTTCGATGGCGCAAGTTACTTTGTACGGCGTGGCTGACGTTGCACTGGGTGCAGTTGGTAACGTGCCAGGCGTCAAGAGCGACGGCAACATGAAGACCAATGACCTGCAAAACGACGGCAACAGCCGTTGGGGCATCAAGGTCGTTGAAGATTTGGGCGGCGGCATGAAGGCTACTGCTCAGTTTGAACAAAACATTGACTATTCCACCGGCGCTACCGGTACTGCTGACTCACGTTACGCTTACTTGGCTTTGGATGGCGCATTTGGCCGGATCAAGGCTGGCCGTACTTTGACTCCTTCTTTCTTCGGCGTTGCTGCTTGGGAATTGACCGGCGCTGCTAACTTCACAGCAGTGGGTAACCAATTCGGTTTCGCTGGCGCTGGTTCACGTAACAGCCGCGAGTTCAGCTACACCACACCTAACTTGAGTGGTTTCTCTGCAACTTTGGGCTATGTGACTGACGTTGACGGCCAAGAAAACGGTGGCTTGGGTAGCAAGTTCGACATGAACGCTATCTACGCTGGCGGCCCATTGTCTGTTGGCCTGTCGTACAACAAGCCTGACAAAGTCGCTCCTGGTGCTTCCACCGATGGCAACGTGTCCTTGGGTGCTAACTACAACTTCGGTTCCTTCATCTTGGCTGGTAGCTACCAAGACCCAGCAGGTCCATCGCAAGGTTGGACTTTGGGTGGTTCCATTCCTGTTGGTCAGTGGAAATTCACAGTTGACGTCGCGCAAGACACCGGCTTTGACGACACCGACTACCTGCTGTACGCTGGTTACAGCCTGAGCAAGCGTACAACTATGTACGCTAACTACCGTCGTGACGGCAAGTCCGGCAAGTCGGTTAACGGCATGGTCAAGTCTACTGTTGATGCAGACATCTACGGTATCGGCATCCGCATGAACTTCTAATCTGACGCTGGCCTTGTGCCAGCTGACGGTTGAAAGTTAAAACCCCCCGCTACGGTAACGTAGCGGGGGGTTTTTGATTCTGGGTTTTGTTTTGTCAGGTATAGCGCTTGCTCCGCAAATTGCTTTTCATCTCGCGTAGTAAAGGTTGCAACGTAGTACCGTCTATGCGCAGAGCCACACAGGTCGCCAAAATATCGATGATCATCAAATGCAACAAGCGAGAAACCATCGGGCTGTACTTGTCGAAGCTCTCCGGGTGATCAGCGCTCAGATGCACGTGTCCAGCGCTTGCCAATGGCGAACCGCTGGCCGTGATCACGATAGTCGTCGCGCCGTTCTTGCGAGCGATATCGCAGGCGTCCATCAGATCTCGGGTGCGACCGGAATTGCTAATCACCACCACGCAGTCGCCAGGCCCCAGCGTAGACGCACTCATGACCTGCATGTGGCCGTCGCTAAACGACACCGTGTGGACGCCAAGGCGGAAGAATTTGTGCTGTGCATCCTGTGCCACCACGCCGGAGTTACCCACGCCAAAAAATTGGATGCGGTGCTTGCCTTCATACGCGGCAATCAACGCAGTCACGGCCTTTTCCAAAGCGATCGTGCTGGCCTCGTTGCGGTATTTCAAAAACGCGGCTACGGTGTTGTCGATGACTTTCACCATCACGTCCGATGTTTTGTCGTCGGTGTCCACACTACGGTGGATAAACGGCACACCCTCGTTCACGGTACCTGCCAATTTGCGTTTGAAGTCGGCCAAGCCGTCGTAACCCACGCTTCGACAAAAGCGCACTACGGTCGGCTTGCTGACATGTGAACGATCGGCCAGCACGCTAACCGGAGACTTGGCGAACGCGCGCGGGTCGGCCAAACACAGCTTGCCGACACGCTGTTCTGCGGGTGCCAGTGACGGCAAAGCGGCCTGTATGCGGTCTAACATGACAATCCCTGGCTACCCCAAAGGGCTGCACAGTACGCGGAACGACAAGCGTGTGGGTTCATAACTTTAGCTTTCTTCAGACCAGCAATAGCCGTCACGTGCAATCATGGCGCTGGATGCGCTGGGCCCCCAACTGCCCGATGCATACATGCGCGGGCCATTGGCATCGTTTGCCCAATGGTTCATGATGGGTTCGACCCAGCGCCAAGCTTCTTCTTGTTCGTCACTGCGTACAAACAAATTCAGGCGGCCATCGATCACATCCAGCAGCAGCCGTTCATAAGCGCCCACGCGCTCGGAGCCAAAGCGTTTGTCAAAATCCAAGTCCAATTGCACCGGTGCCAACGCAGGCGCAGTACCTGATTTGGCTTGGCGGTTGTTTTGTCCTTGCGCCAGCAGATGCAGCTCCAACCCATCCTTGGGCTGCAAGTTGATCACCAGACAATTCCCCGCCTCAGAGTGCGAATTGAAGATCGCATGCGGAGTCGGCCTGAAGTTGACGACGATATGCGCATCGCGGCCCGCCAAGCGCTTGCCGGTGCGGATGTAAAAGGGCACACCCGCCCAACGCCAGTTGGCAATCTCAGTGCGCAGAGCGACAAACGTCTCGGTATTGCTGTGCGGATTGACGCCAACCTCTTCGCGGTAGCCCGGCACTTTGGCCCCATCAATACTGCCGCTGGCGTATTGCCCGCGCACCACGTCCTGCGTCAACGACTCATGCGTCCAGGGTTTGAGCGAACGCAACACCTTCAGTTTCTCGTCGCGAATGGCATCCGCGTGCGAGTTGATGGGCGGCTCCATGCCGATGGCGCACAACAGTTGCAGTGCATGGTTTTGCACCATGTCGCGCAGCGCGCCGGTGGTCTCGTAAAACGCGCCGCGTTTTTCTACACCCAGGTCTTCGGAAATCGTGATCTGGATATTGGCAATGTGCTCGCGGCGCCACAGCGGCTCGAACAAGGCATTACCAAAGCGCAATGCAAACAGGTTTTGCACGGCGGGCTTGCCCAAATAGTGGTCGATACGAAAGACTTGCTTCTCGTCAAAGAACTGGCGCACCGTGTGGTTGATAGCGCGGTTAGATTCCAGATCATGGCCCAGCGGCTTTTCCAGCACGATGCGGGTGTGGGGTGTGTTCAGTTGTGCTGCTGCCAACTGTTCACAAATGGTGGTGAAGAGGCTCGGGGCGGTGGCCAGGTACATGACCACCGTGTTCGCGTTACGGGCCTGCAGCGTGCTGGCCAGATTGGCGTAGTCGTCGGGCTTGGAGAGGTCCATGCGGACAAATTCCAACAGGGCGGCAAACCGTGCAAATTCTTCCGCGCTGGGGCGCTTGGCGAGGTCAACTTTGTCAAAACGCGATTGGATCAGGGACCGGTATTGTTCGTCACTCAGGTCATCGCGGCCCACGCCAATGATGCGCCCACCCTCGGGCAACGACCCAT
>JBDTAG010000448.1:0-4941 GCA_039924745.1 Rhodoferax sp. | reverse complement strand
GTCCCAGCGGATCAATTGCAAATACAGGGTGATTCGTTGGCGTACGACCATGTTCGTTACGAGAGCCGTTTCACACCCGGTAGCTCACAGGCGTAAATGGCGTTGCGCAACGCGGCGATCGCCTCGTATCGGGTGAAGCTGCGCCGCCACACCAGCACCACACGCCGCGAAGGCGGCTCGCCACCCGACCCATCTTCCACGGGCAGGTACTTCACCAGGGAGTCCGCATGCCTGCGGGTTTTGGCGACCAGTGCGCCAGACGGCACACTGAGCCGGGGCACGAGTGTGATGCCCATGCCAGCCGCGACCATATGCTTGATCGTTTCCAAAGACGAACCTTCAAAGCTCTTACGAATGCCCTCGGTGTCGCTGGAAAACCGGGCGAATTCGGGGCAAACCTCCAGCACATGGTCTCTAAAACAGTGGCCATTGCCCAGTAAAAGCATGGTTTCTTTTTTGAGTTCGTCGGCACTCACGCTGGCCTGCGCAGCCAGCGCATGCTGCATGGGTATCGCCGCCAAAAAAGGTTCGTCGTACAGGGGGGCTGATGCCAGACCTGTGTCGGGAAAAGGCTCGGCCAGAATAGCGCAATCGATCTCACCGGTGCGCAACATTTCCATCAACTTGACGGTGAAGTTTTCTTGCAACATCAAGGGCATTTGCGGCGTGCGCTTGATCACCTGGCGTACCAAGTCGGGCAGCAGATAGGGCGCAATGGTGTAAATCACGCCCAGTTTGAGTGGCCCGGCCAAGGGGTCTTTGCCACGTTTGGCGATGTCTTTGATGTTGGCGGCTTGCTCCAGCACGCTTTGGGCTTGGCGCACAATTTCTTCGCCCAATGGGGTCACCGTCACCTCGTTGGCGCTGCGTTCGAACAGCTTGACCTCTAGCTCTTCTTCGAGCTTCTTAACCGCAACCGACAGCGTAGGCTGCGACACATAACAGGCTTCAGCGGCCTTGCCGAAATGGCGCTCACGGGCCACCGCCACAATGTATTTAAGTTCGGTCAGTGTCATGGCGGCCTCAAATGGTTGCGGTTGTGCATCGCCCTAGGGCTGCTGCTGGCCAGCACTACCGGCGAAGCTGTGGATCAACTGGTCTAACCGTTCCTTCCAGGCCCTGCGGCTTTCCGGCCTACTGCCGGTCAGGATGCGGAACGCCACGAGGTGCGGATCATCTTCTGACCAGAAGTCGTCGCGCACCGCCACTTCCAACTCGGTCCCAAACCCGTTAACCGTGGCACCCTTGAGGCTGCCGCTAAATGTGCGTTTGTTCGCATGCAAAATCACCTTGCCCGTGGGATCCAGATCGATCAACCAGACCATCTGGCCGCGGTCGTCATAGTGCATTTCAGTCGAGCTGCCCTTGAATCCCGCCGCAGCGCGCCACTTGTCTAACTGGGCAGTGGCTCGGGCTTCGCGGTCTGCTTCACTCAGCGGTATGGTGGCGTCTTCTTCGGGTTCCACAACCAAGCCTGCAGCGGCTACGGCGGCCTCTTGTTCGCGCTTGCGCTGTTCCGCCACTTGGGTAGCCAATTGCTGTTCGACCTTGTCGATCCATGCCCGCAGTCCATTGGCAAACTGCTGAAAGTTCACCGCGATGGCATCAGGGACGCTATCGATGCGCAACTCGGAGCGGTCACCTCCCGCTCGCCCCAGCGCCTTTTGCATAGGCTCGTCGGTGGCCGCAAACACGATTCGGCTCATACCCGTGGCTTTGGCAGCGCCATCCTTGGCGTCTTTGACCGATATCCGCGAAACCTCAATTTTCAGGCCAATGGCTGCCAGCGTAACCGTTAGCGAGCCGCTTTGCACCTCTTCATCGCCACCGGCCAGCGGCTGGCGCGCGTAGCGACCATTGCGGGTAATCACCTTGATCTCTTTGCTGGCGTGGCGCGATTCGACCGTCAGGCCCTGCGCCACAAAACGCAGGCCACCCGGCACGCTGATCACACTGGTGCGCAGTAAATAAGCCTGGTACTCCATATAGGCGTACACGCAACATCCCAGCACTGCGGTGCCACCCAGTGCCCACCATATCAGCGGCAGTAATCCAGTTGTTTCCATTGTGTTCAGGCTTTCAAAAATTCTGCTTTTCCACCCAACCAGCGGGCCACATGGCGCTCTGCCAAATGGGGATGGTGGTCCAACAACATCGGAGCCTCGCGTCGGGCCCACTCCAGAAGCACAGTATCGTGGTTTAGGTCGGCAAAGCGCAACATGGCTTCACCCGATTGTCGCGCGCCCAAAAATTCTCCGGGGCCTCGTATGTCCAGATCACGACGGGCAATCTCAAACCCGTCATTGGTCTCGGCCATGGCCCGAAGCCTTGCACGGGCGGTTTCACTCAGGCGCGGCGCGTCGCCGGTGGAATACAGCAGCACGCAAGCCGAGGCCGCTGCCCCGCGCCCGACCCGGCCGCGCAACTGGTGCAACTGGGAGAGGCCAAAGCGCTCGGCGTGCTCGATCACCATCAGAGAGGCATTGGGCACATCCACACCCACCTCAATCACCGTGGTGCTCACCAAAACCGCCAGATGGCCTTCCTTGAAGGCCGCCATGACGGCCTTTTTTTCGTCCGGCGGCATACGCGAATGCAGCAGCCCCACCTGCACCGGCTCGCCGTTAGCCAATTGCGCACCTTGCAGGGCGTCGCTCAGCTCGGCATGCGTTTGCAGCACATTGGTCAAATCCAGCGCTTCGCTTTCTTCAATCAACGGGCAGACCCAGTAGACTTGGCGGCCTTCAGCGGTTTGTGCACGGATGCGCTCCACAACCTCGTCACGCCGCGCTTCGTTGACCACCTTGGTGATGATGGGGGTGCGCCCCGGCGGCAGCTCGTCGATGGTGGAGACATCCAGATCGGCGTAATAGCTCATGGCCAACGTGCGGGGTATGGGCGTGGCGGTCATCATCAGCATGTGGGGCTCCAAGCCATCGTGCGTGAGCTTGTTGCGCAGCGCCAGGCGCTGAGCGACGCCAAAGCGGTGCTGTTCGTCGATGATGGCCAGCGCCAGGTTTTTAAACTGCACTTTTTCCTGGATCACGGCGTGGGTGCCGACCACCAGCGCCGCCTCGCCACTTTCGATGATGGCCAGCATGGCGCGTCGTTCCTTGGCTTTTTGTGTGCCGGTCAGCCACGCGGTGGTGATGCCCAACGGTTCCAGCCAGCTCAGCAACTTGCGGAAATGCTGCTCGGCCAGAATCTCGGTCGGCGCCATCAATGCGCACTGCCAGCCTGCGTCGATACAAATACAGGCGGCCAACGCGGCCACCACCGTCTTACCCGAGCCCACGTCGCCTTGCAGCAACCGGTGCATGGGCACTTGACGCGCCAGGTCATGTGCAATTTCGGCACAGACCCGGTGCTGGGCAGTCGTCAGTTTGAACGGCAGCGTGGCAACTAGCTCGGTGTACAGCGGCAACAACACGGGTTGCTCCGGTTCATTCGGCGGATCAAACACTTCAGGCGCCACCATGGCCAATACCGGTGCGCGCAATGCGGCCCGCTCGCGACGCGACTGCAGTTGCGAAATTTGCTGTGCCAGAAGCTCTTCGGCCTTTAGCCGCTGCCAGGCCGAGTGGCTGTGGTCCATCAATGTATCCAGCGACACGTCAGGCGCGGGATGGTGCAAAAATGATAGCGCATCACGCAATGTCCACGAGGGCTGGTGGCTGATTTGGCTTAAATCTCCCGGTGCAAACGTGTCTGACAGTTCTGCACGGGCCAGCCCCGCCAATACCTCTTTGCGCAAGACGGGCTGCGATAGCCCGGCCACGGTGGGGTAGATCGGTGTCAGCGCCCTCGGCAGGTCGCCCCCGGCCGTGCGGAAAGCCGGGTGCAACATGGTCCAGCCCAGGAAGCCGCCTTTGACTTCGCCCCTTGCCCGGATGCGGTTACCCACTGACAGCGCCTTTTGCTGCGACGGGTAGAAACTGAAGAAGCGCAGTGTGCAGGTGTCGGTGCCGTCGTCCAGTGTCACAACCAATTGGCGGCGCGGCCGGAACGACACCTCGCAGTCCGTCACCCGGCCTTCAATTTGGATGGAGTCACCCTCTCGTGCGTCCTTGAGCTGCGTGATGCGAGTTTCGTCCTCGTAGCGCAGCGGCAAATGCAGGGCCAGGTCGATATCCCGCTTCAGGCCCAACTTCTCCAGCGCTTTTTGGGTCGCCGTTTTGGGGGCAATCGCCTTGGGCTTGGTCGTGGTTGAAGTGGCAGGGCTATGCGGCATGTGACAATTCTGCCCGTACTTTCAACCTTGCTGCAACCTTGGTACGGGTTTGTTCAACCCTCAAGCACCTATGACCCACTCTGCTCCCGACCACACCGTGGTCAACACTATCTCCACCACCCATACGCTCAGCGACTTCGACTTTGTGTTGCCGGAGGCGCTGATCGCCCAGCACCCGGCTGCAACACGAACCGGCTCGCGCCTGCTGGATGCCACCGGTGCGAAGCCGATCGACCGCACGTTTAAAGACTTGCCGGGCTTGTTGCGGGCTGGCGATCTGCTGGTATTCAACGACACCAAAGTTGTGAAAGCCCGACTGTTTGGCGAAAAAGCCACAGGAGGCAAGGTAGAACTTTTGGTGGAGCGGGTTCTGGGTGGCAACCAGGTGGCTGCGCACATGCGCGTCAGCAAAAAACCCGAGGTCGGCGCCACACTGAAGCTGGTGTGCGCCCCCGGTCATGCTGACAGCCTCAGCGCCACGATGCTGGGCCGCTGGCCGGACGCAGATGGCCCGTTGTTCCGCTTTGTGCTGTCCAACGACGCCGGCGACGACCCCTACACACTGATGGAGCACCACGGCCATGTGCCCTTGCCGCCCTACATCACCCATACCGATTCGGCAGAAGATGCCCAGCGGTACCAGACCGTGTTTGCCAAAAATCCAGGCGCCGTAGCCGCACCTACCGCCGCACTGCACTTTGACCAGGCCT
>JBDTAG010000447.1:0-3928 GCA_039924745.1 Rhodoferax sp. | reverse complement strand
ATTACGAACTGAGCCCAGCCGATGTGCTGGCCGAATTGGAGCGCCGCGAGGGCACGAGCGGCATTGAAGAAAAAGCGTTGCGGAAAGCTATTTCCCGTGAGGAGGAACCCAAATGACTAACGAAATGCGTACCGATTTGCGGCGCAGGCATTCGCGCAAGACCGTAGGCACCAACAGTTATATCGTGCAGTTGATTGTTGCGATTGGGGCCATCATTCCCGGTGGTCAATTTGGTCCAAGTTTTTTGACAAATTGCATCGCCCTGAGCAAGGGACAAACGATCGGGTTGAACCAATGAACACACACAGCACAGCACACGACCCCGATTGCCTTTTTTGCAAAATCGTCGCACGTAAGATTCCGTCCAAGATGGTGTTTGAGGACGACGAGTTTTATGCATTTCACGATATCCACCCCTGGGCGCCGGTGCATTTTTTGCTAATCCCCAAACAACATATTGCGTCCATGGCCCAAATTGGAGCAGAACATGTTGGTATGCTGGGCCGCATGATGGCGCTTATCCCCAAATTGGCCGAGCAGGAGGGCTGCAATCCGTATCCGGACGGAGGCTTTCGTGTGCTGACCAACACCGGAATTGAGGGTGGCCAAGAGGTGCACCATTTGCATTTTCATGTCATGGGTGGCCCGCGCCCTTGGTTGCGTGGCTGATAGTTGCGGGGGGGTGAAGTCCCCTCGTCACCGACAGGCAAGAACCAAAGCCTAAAATACCGTAATTACTAAGGAGTGAGCCATGGGCTTTTCTACTACGCATTTGATTATTTTTCTGGTCATCATCATCGTCATCTTCGGCACCAAGAAGCTGCGCAACATCGGCTCCGACTTGGGTGGAGCTGTGAAAGGCTTCAAGGACGGTATGAAGGACGGAGCAGCCGAAAAGACAGCTGAAGCTCCTGCGGCCAACTTGCCCGCTTCCGAAAAAGCAGATGGCAAATCTGCCATTGATGTTGAAGCAAAAATCAAGAGCTGATGGTGTGTTCCGATATTGGGGGTCATGCCTTGAAAGGCTTATCCCATGAATCACCATGTTTGACATAGGCGTCACCAAGGTCGCCATCATTGGCGCAATTGCGCTGGTGGTGATCGGCCCCGAGCGGCTGCCCGGCGTCGCCCGTATGGCCGGCAATCTGCTGGGCCGTGCGCGCAGCTACATGGCAGAGGTCAAGGCCGAAGTCAACCGATCGATGGAGCTCGATGAGTTGCGCAAAATGAAGGACACCTTCACGGACGCAGCCCGCGACGTGGAGCAGACCATTCAAACCCATGCCAGCGATTTCGAGAAGAGTTGGTCCGAAGCAACGGAAACTGCAGCCGTTTCGTCCGACGCCATGTATTCAGAGCTGCCCCAGTATCGTCACCCCCGCAAGCAGTGGCGTTTGAAGCGGGGTGCAACACCCAATTGGTACAAGGCTCAAACCGGCGTGCGGACCAAGGCCTTGTCTGGTGCAGCGCGGGTTGCGCGCTTTCGTCCACCCAAAATTTCCTGATGGCTGATAACAAGACTCCACCCCCGGACGAAATGGCGGGGACTGAACAGCCCTTTGTGCAGCATTTGATGGAGCTGCGCGACCGCTTGCTGTACTGCGCCTATGGCATTGGGGCGATATTTGCTGTGCTGGCCTTCTTTCCCGGCCCGTCGGCCTTGTACGATTTGTTGGCGATGCCCTTGGTCAAGACCCTGCCGCACGGCGCCCACATGATTGCCACAGGCGTGGTCTCTCCATTCCTGGTGCCGATCAAGGTGACGGTCTTGGCGGCGTTCGGCGTTGCATTGCCCTGGGTTCTGTACCAGGTGTGGGCATTTGTTGCGCCTGGTCTGTACAAGCATGAGAAGCTCTTGGTGATGCCATTGGTAGTGGCCAGTACGCTCTTGTTTTACACCGGTGCTGCGTTTTGCTACTTCGTTGTATTCGGGCAAGCCTTTCCGGCCATCCAGAGAATGGCGCCGACGTCCGTGGCGGTGAGCCCGGATATCGAGGCCTATCTGGACTTTGTCATCACCATGTTCATCGCCTTTGGAGTGGCCTTTGAGGTGCCCATTGCCGTCGTCATCTTGGCCCGTTTGAACGTGGTCACGGTGGCGCAGCTCAAATCCTTCCGTACCTATTTTGTGGTTGGCGCGGCGGCTGTAGCGGCCCTGGTGACGCCTCCCGATCCGGTGTCCATGTTGGCACTTTTGTTGCCCATGTGCGTACTGTATGAGGTGGGCATTTGGTCAGCCAAACTGTTTATCAAACATACCCAAGCGCCGGACGACGATGCCGCTACTACCGCGTCCTGAGCTTAAAGTTTAAGCGAAATGGGCTGCTAGCCCTCGTCGGCTGGAGATAGTTCGCTACTAAATTCGTAGCAATTTACTTTTCAGTAACTCGCGGCCGGGGGCGTACACCGGGTGTCACATCCAGCTCCACCGACTGGTTTTTGCGTTGCAGGACAAAGCGCGCAGCCGTGCCGGGCTTCAGTGACGCTACTGCCGAAAGCAGATGGGCAACGTCTGCAACGGGTGCACCGGCAATTTTCACGATGACATCCCCTGGCCGGATGCCGGCCTGTGCAGCGGGACCATTTTGTAACACGCCGGTGATGATGACACCTTGAGGAGATTTGACATCAAAGGTTTCTGCCAGTTCAGGCGATAGATCGTTGGGCTCTACACCAATCCAGCCGCGCGTGATTTGGCCATCTTTGACGATGCCTTCCAGCACCTGCTTGGCAGTGGACATGGGTATGGCAAAACCAATGCCCATACTGCCGCCCGAACGGGAGTAAATGGCGGTGTTGATGCCCAACAGGTTGCCATTGGTGTCGACCAGCGCACCACCCGAATTACCTGGGTTGATGGCAGCATCCGTTTGAATGAAGTTCTCAAAGGTGTTGATGCCCAATTGGTTGCGCCCCAGTGCGCTGACGATGCCGCTGGTTACTGTCTGGCCTACGCCAAAGGGGTTGCCGATGGCCAGAACTTGGTCGCCCACTTGGGCATTGTCGGAATTGCCCAGGACGATGACCGGGAGCTTGTCGAGTTCAATCTTGAGGATGGCCAGGTCGGTCTCTGGATCTGTGCCTATGACTTTGGCACGGGCGCTACGGCTGTCGTTCAAGACGACTTCGATTTCATCGGCGCCTTCAACCACATGGTTGTTGGTCAGGATGTAGCCGCTGGCGCTAACGATGACGCCACTGCCCAAACCGGTCTGGGCTTCAGTGCTCTGGTCACCATAAAAGAAGCGGAACCACGGGTCATTGGCGTTAGGGTTTCTGCGGGCTGCTTTGCTGGTGTTAATGCTGACCACGGCAGCCGACGCCTTTTGTGCGGCGCTGCGAAAACTTCCTGCTGGTGCGGCGCTTGACACTGCTGGTGATGCTTCGAACATGGCCACCGTTCCGGCACCATGTCCCAGCCATTGCGGTTTGAGCGTGGCTACAACGAAGTAGGCAGCAAGCAAAATAGTGGTGGTTTGGGTAAAGAGAAGCCAGAGTCGTTTCATGAAATTTTCAGGGACCTTAAATGAGGGACCGAGTGGAGGCAAATTGTAGAGCGCATGCGTTCGTTCGATGTACGCTATTGCACATTCCCTCAGTCAGCTGGGTAAGCAGTACATTGCAGTGTTCCTATGGCACATACCCGGCACACCATCCACATCCATACACAGGCTCCTGCCAAAGTGCCGTTGGGCGCTCCCTGCAAGGGCTGCGGGGTCTGCTGCCTGTATGCGCCTTGTCCACTGGGCATTCTGATCTCGCGACGCCGCAGCGGTGCCTGCAGTGCGTTGCAATGGGATGCTGTTTTACTGCAGTACCGCTGCGGCACCATCGTCGCGCCGTTAGCAGTGTTGGAGAAGGGATTGCCACGTGGGTTGCGTGGCTTGGCTTGCGTCTTGGCGCCAGCGTTGCGGTGGCTTGGTCAGCG
>JBDTAG010000446.1:0-2674 GCA_039924745.1 Rhodoferax sp. | reverse complement strand
CCATTCAGTTCGTGCAAATGCTGTGCATACAGCGCCTGCAAATGCGCTGGCGTGACAGCTGCTGCAGGCAAGTCAAAAGCCAGCGCACCGTCGCGCAGACCCAAAATACGCGGAAAGTGGGCCAACGCCATTTCTACGTGGTGCAGCGTTGCCACCAACGTCGCATGCCGCTCCGTCGCGGCCCGTGTCAGCGTCTGCATGGCATGCTCAGAACGCGTAGGGTCCAACGCCGACAAGGGTTCGTCCACCAGCAGCAGGCTGGCCTGCGACACCAGCGCCCGCGCCAAACCAACCCGTTGGCGCTCGCCACCTGAGAGACGGTCTACGCGCTCAAACAATTTGTCCGCCAGGTCAAACCCGGCCAAGGCCTGGTCCGCCAGCGGAATGTCAACCGGGTAAAACAGGCTGCGCATGCTGGCCCACAAACCTTCGTGCGGCAAACGCCCGGCCAACACCGCCGTCACCACCCGCTGGCGCGGCGGCAGTGGTGGCACCTGGGGCGCTAAAAAAAGCGCGCCACGTTGCTTTTGCACTGCACTGCGCGACAGCTTCCAAGGGTCTTGGCCATCCAGCAACAAATTGCCAGACGCAGGCTTGAGCGCGCAAGCCAACACATGCAACAACGTGGTCTTGCCCGCACCCGACGGCCCGATGATGGCCACCTGCTCGCCCGCAGCGATGCCCAGGCTCAACCCACGCACGGCAGGCGTGGCGCCAGCGCGTGCCGACGGGTGATGCGCCGACACCTGCTCCAACACAATGTTCATATGGAAAACAAGGCGCTAGCCCTCGTGGAATATGCACATGCCACTATTGAAAGCATAGCAAACACGCTAACCAACTTACTTCAGCAAGCCAGCACTGCGCGCCGCGGCTTCGATGCCTTTGTAGTTTTCAGCCTTGGTGGGGATGAAACGTGTGGCGCGTTGCAGATCCAGAATTTCCTTGCCCTCTGGGGTGCTGCGGTCCAGGCTCAAAAATGCTTTGGTCAACTTCTCGCGCATGGCAACAGGCATGTCGGCATTGACCGTCCAGTTGTAATCAAAGTAGGTGGGCGTGGTGTAAAAGACATGGACCTTTTTGGGGTCGATCTTGCCGTCGGCCACAAACTTTTCCCACACCGAGATGTTCAACGCACCGGCGTCAACCTTGCCAGCCGACACAGCGGCGATGGTGGCGTCATGTGCACCCGAGTAGGCGACGCGTTTGAAGTCTTTGTCGGGGTCGATGTTGGCCTGCAACAAAAAGCTGCGTGGCATCAGGTGGCCGGATGTGCTGGACTGCGCGCCAAAGCTGACGGTTTTGCCCTTCAGGTCAGCCAAGGTTTTGATATTCGGGTCGCTGGTGATGAAGACGGAACGGAATTTCTCGTCTTCTTCACGCTGAACCAAGGGTATTGCCTTGCCGCCCGAGCGCACGTTGGCCTGTACAAAGGTAAAACCGCCATACCAGGCCATGTCAATCTGCTTGTTGGCCAAGGCCTCCACCGACGCGGCGTAATCGGTCACGGGGGTGAATTCGACCTTCATGCCCAGCGTCTTCTCCAGAAATTTCATCAGTGGAGCGGCCTTGCGGGCCAGCTCGGTCGGTGCCTCGTCTGGAATGGCAGTGACCTTGAACACGGCCTGTGCTTGCGCCACAGATATGAACAGGGTCAATGCAAGCGCCAACAGGGCGCTAACAGAGCGAAAGCGAGGGATACGCAACATGGTGAAAACTCCAAATGAAAAACAACCGGTCGATTAGACTCGAAACGCAATCGCCTTGCACACCAACCCGCCCGCAATGACCCAGCCCCGCGTTCTCATCATCAGCCCTGCCCTAGCCTCGGCCAACAATGGCAATTGGCAAACCGCCTGGCGCTGGTCGCGCATGCTGCACCCTGCATTTCACACCACGATCGCGCAGGACTGGAATGGCGAGCCCTTTGATGTGCTGCTGGCGCTGCATGCCAAGCGCTCGGCACCGGCTATTGCACGTTGGGCGCAGGCAAGGGGCTCAGCAGCCGATGCACCAGGCTTAGGTGTGGTTCTGACCGGCACCGACCTGTACCGCGACATCCAGACCGATGCATCGGCGCAAGCCTCTTTGGCGTATGCGCAGCGGCTGGTGATGCTGCAAGAGCGCGGGCCCGACGCATTGCCGTCGCCCATGCGCAACAAGGCGCGTGTGATTTTTCAATCGGCAACGCAGCGCGCCACGCTAAGCAAAACGCATCGGCACCTGCGCGCCGTGATGGTGGGCCACCTGCGCGATGAAAAATCTCCGCAGACCTTGTTTGCAGCCGCACGCCTACTCAAAAACCACCCGGACATCTTCATTGACCACATCGGCGACGCGCTGAATGCAGAGCTGGGTGCGCAAGCCCAAGCCTGCGCCGCAGAGTGCCCGCAGTACCGCTGGCTAGGCGGTCTGTCGCACGCGGCCACGCGCCGTCGCATCCAAGGCGCCCACGTTTTGGTGCATGCCAGCCGCATGGAAGGCGGCGCACATGTGCTGATGGAGGCCGTGTGCAGCGGCACGCCGGTATTGGCCTCGCGCATTGCGGGCAACATCGGCATGATGGGTGTCGACTACGCGGGTTATTTTGACCATGGCGATGCCCAAGGCTTGGCTAACGCGCTGTTGCGTTGCCGGGAACCAGCCACGCAAGACATCAACAATTTCTACGCCG
>JBDTAG010000445.1:0-4765 GCA_039924745.1 Rhodoferax sp. | reverse complement strand
CGCTTTGGCGCATATTATGGTTTCGGACTTGGCAGAGCATTCGGCCATGGAAATGGCATTGCGCAAGGGCTTGGTGCGGGAAGAGTTTTTTCTGACCTTTCAACCCCAAGTTACGTCTGAAGGTCATGTGGTGGGGGCCGAGGTGTTATTGCGTTGGCGTCACCCCAAGTTGGGATTGGTTCCACCGGACGAATTCATTCCATTGGCCGAGCAAACCGGGCTGATCTTGCCACTGGGTGCATGGGTGTTGGGTACGGCCTGCTCACAGTTGGTGGCGTGGTCTGCCAAACCGGGACTGGATACATTGACACTGTCGGTCAATGTCAGTGTGCGGCAGTTTCGCCAGGTTGATTTTGTACAACAGGTGCAATCGGTTCTGGAGCGGACCGGTGTGCAGTCGCACCTTCTGAAGCTTGAGTTAACAGAGAGTTCGCTGGTACATGACATGGACGACATTGTTGCCAAGATGACGCAACTCAAAGCTCTGGGCGTGGGTTTTTCGCTCGATGATTTTGGTACCGGCTATTCATCGCTGAACTACCTCAAGCGGTTGCCACTGGACCAGTTGAAAATTGACCAATCGTTCGTGCGGGACGTTTTAACCGACAGCAACGACGCGGCCATTGCGCGCATGGTGATTGGCCTGGGTGATAGTCTGCACTTTTCGGTGATTGCCGAAGGGGTTGAGACACTGGGGCAGCAACAGTTTCTGATGCAAAGCGGCTGCCACCTGTTCCAAGGCTATTTGTTCAGCAGGCCAGTGCCTGCCGAAGCCTTTGAAGCCTATGTGCAGGCGGCGCCGACTTCACCCGCCTAAGGATTGCCCGAAATTGGTGCGCAATACGTATCGGGCTCCAGCGGCACCAATATCCACATGAGCACATAGAACAGCAAACCGGTACCTGCAAATATCAGCAGTAGCGCAAACAGCAGGCGCCACAGCCAAGCGTCCATGCCTGTCAGCTGCGCCAGACCGCCGCACACGCCGCCGAGCCATTGGTCGGATCGTGACCGGCGCAGGCCGTTGAGTACCGTGGCGTTCGGACGGGGTGTGGCGGCTGCAGTGGGTTGCTGCAATAAACGTGCTTTTGCCTGTGCGAACTCGGCTTCGCTGAGCGTTCCACGGTTGTGCATCTGTTCCAGGTTTTCCAGTTCTTGGGCCAAAGTCATGGTGACATCCTCTGCTTTCACACGATCCGCACCGTTGGGCACAGCCCTTGAGCTGTGATCAGAATTGTGGTGGGCTGGCAATTCCGATGTCCCAAGAATAGTCGGCTATGACTGCCATTGCCAACGCTTTGCGACCAATTGCGTATGGCGAGTAACAAAGTCCACATTACGCGGGTTGGTCCGCAATCGACGTGCCGAGTGGCTTGGTTAAACCAAATGAGATAGACTCTCATTTAGATTGCCAAGCCAGCAAACCCAACCAGCCCGCCTACCGACCATGCGCTTAACCGAACTTCCCACAGGTAAACATGCCACCGTGGCGCGGGTCAGCGGAAATTCCGCGCTGGCAGATGCGGCAACGCTGCAGCGCTTGGGCGAGCTGGGTTTTATCCCCGGTGAGCCGCTACAGTTGCTGCGCCGTGGGCTGGGCGGACGCGAGCCGCTGGCCGTGGTGGTTGGCGAAACCATGTTCGCATTGCGCTTTGTAGAAGCCGATTGCATCGAGGTACAACCGGTATGACTACCGCGACGATCCCGTTCACCACCGCGCCCTGGAATGTGGCGCTGGTCGGCAATCCGAACTGCGGCAAGACGGCTCTTTTCAATCTGCTGACAGGTGCACGCCAGAAAGTTGCCAACTACGCCGGTGTAACCGTTGAGCGAAAAATCGGTTTATTGCATCTGGCCAGCGGTCACGCTGTGTCGGTTATCGACCTGCCCGGCGTCTACAGCCTGCATCCTGCTACCCCGGATGAAGAGGTCACACTGGAAGTGATTGAAGGTCGGCGCGCCGGCGAGGCGCCAGTAGATGCCATTGTGGCGGTCGTGGATGCGACCAATCTGCGCATGAATTTACGGTTGGTGCTCGAAGTAATGCGTTTGGGCCATCCGGTCATCGTTGCACTGAACATGGCCGATGTGGCGCGCCAACGGGGTTTGGTCATTGATGTTGCCAAACTATCGGCTGAACTGGGTTGCCCGGTGGTTGAGACGGTAGCGGTACAACACAACGGACATACGAAGTTGCTCGCGCAGCTGGACCAGGATCTGGCACGCACATTGGGTGCATCACCCGTTTTGTCACTGTCTTCCGACGAAGTTTCAAAACATCCACCGCGCGACAGCGCAACTTTGCAGGCCGAGGTGCGGCGCATTTTGGCAATTGCTGCGCCAAAATCCGGACAAATCCAGCGCTTCCATTTTCGCGTAGATGCCTGGGCCATGCACCCGGTGTGGGGTATTGTGATTCTTGCAGCATTGCTGTTTCTGGTATTTCAGGCGGTGTTTTCGTGGGCCAATGTGCCGATGGACGCCATCAAGGAATGCATGGCATGGGCGGCCGATTGGACCAGCGGCCACATGGACGACGGCCCGTTGCGCAGCTTGCTGGTGGATGGCGTCATCGCAGGGGCGGGCGGCGTACTGGTGTTCCTTCCGCAGATTCTGATTCTGTTTTTCTTCATCCTCCTGCTGGAGGACTCTGGCTACCTGCCCCGAGCGGCGTTTTTGCTGGACAACCTGATGGGCAAGGTGGGTCTGTCCGGGCGCGCCTTCATTCCACTGCTGTCGAGTTTTGCCTGCGCCATCCCCGGCATCATGGCCACCCGCACCATTGCCAATTGGCAAGATCGACTGGCCACGATCATGGTTGCACCGCTGATGACCTGCTCGGCGCGGCTGCCCGTGTATGCCCTGCTGATCGGTGCGTTTGTGCCGAACCGCAGCATTGGTATCTTCAATCTGCGCGGGCTGACGCTGTTTGGCCTGTATGTGGCAGGTGTTGTGTCGGCCATGGCCGTAGCCTGGGTGTTTAAGCGCGTGTGGATGAAGAGCAGGTACCAGCCGTTGATGCTGGAACTACCGCCTTATCGTGTACCCGGTTTGCGCAACCTGCTGTTGGGTTTGTGGGAGCGTGCGCGCATCTTCATGCAACGCGTGGGAACGATAATTTTTTCGTTGATGGTGGTGCTGTGGTTCTTGTCCACTTACCCCGGGCCACCTGCTGGGGCGACCGGTCCCGCTATTCAGTACAGCATGGCCGGTATGCTGGGGAAATTCCTGGAGCCCCTGTTTGCGCCCATCGGCTTTAATTGGCAAATATCGGTGGCCTTGGTGCCGGGACTGGCTGCGCGAGAAGTTGCGGTTGGCGCATTGGGAACCGTTTATTCTCTGTCGGCGGCGGGGGACTCGGTGGCCAGCAGTCTGGCACCCGTCATCGCCCAAGGCTGGTCTATGGCCACTGCTTTTTCTTTGCTGGCCTGGTATGTATTTGCGCCGCAATGCATTTCTACGTTGGCAGTCGTCAAGCGGGAAACCAATTCGTGGCGCTATCCTATTTTGATGGCTGCCTACATGTTTGCCTTGGCATACGCAGCATCGTTTGTGACGTACCGCATGACCTTATGGTTGGGAGGCTGATGGCATGAACACACAAATAGCAATCGTTGTCTTGCTCGTGTCCACCTGTAGTATGTACGCCGTGTGGATACTGATGCCTGCCGTGGCACGCCGGTTTCTGGCGCAACGCCTGCAGCGGTTGCCTTTGGGGCAAGCGCTAAAGGCCCGGATGGCACGTGTGGCGACTGCGTCCTCTGGTTGCGATTGCAGCGGTTGCGACAAGGTCGTAAACGTGAAGCGCGAAGGGCCAAAAGTGCAGCCTATCCACTTTCACGCGCGTCCAAAACGCTAAGCAGTCAACGGGCTGGGTCAGAATTTCGACGGCCCTTCGCGTCAATGTGCAGTCCGTCGCAAGCCACTGGATACAGCTAGGCAGTGCTCCTACAGTTCGCTCATCGGGTCTTAAACGACCAGCCAGCAACCACCGGAGAACACCATGACAGTCGCTACCAAATCTCGCTTCAGCTTCACCGCTTTCACCATCGCCGCCACTGCGGTTGTCGTACTCAACGGCACGATGCTGATGGGCTTTGAACACCTCGCCAGCAATGGCCATGACAGCATCGGCGCTAGTACGCGCCTTGCAAAGAGCAACGTCACACCGGTTACCGTCACCCTGGAACGCGTTGTTATTTCCACTCGCCGCGTCTAACGCGGGCTTGTCCCCCAGGAGAACCCGTGAAAAATTTCGTAAAACAGAATCGCGGCTTCATCGCATTCTTGATCTGCTTTGGTTTTTTCAGGCTAGCCATCGCCGACTGGAATCCCATACCGTCAGGTTCCATGCGGCCCACAATTTTGGAAGGCGATGTGGTGTTGGTGAACCGCGTAGCATATGACTTCAAACTGCCGCTCAGCGATGTCGCACTGTTCAACATCGGAAACCCCGCGCGCGGCGATGTCATCACCTTCACGTCGCCTGCTGATGGCGTTCGTCTGATCAAGCGCCTCGTTGCACTGCCAGGGGATGTCGTACAAATGCGCAACGAAGTACTCACCATCAATGGTGCGGTGGCTCACTATTCAATGCCTGAAGCGGTGCCGGAGCCTTTGGGTAACGGAGCGACAACGCCGGCTTTGCAAATGCGCGAACAGGTAGCTGGCAACGAGCGTACCGTGCAGTTTCTACCCGAGCTAAGCGCACGGCGCGATTTCGGCCCCATCGTTGTGCCCACAGACAACTACTTCTTTCTGGGCG
>JBDTAG010000444.1:0-2595 GCA_039924745.1 Rhodoferax sp. | reverse complement strand
TTTTGACTTGCATCCAGCACAACCAGCGTGAGTGGGATGGGATAGGACGTGCAGCAATTGGGAAAGAGTGCCAGCCACCCCACATAGGCCCCATTCGGTGACACCTTGGGGCTTTGAAAACCCACCTGGTCTTGCAAGGCCGGAGCTTGCAATTGCTGGCCCTCGGAGGTGGTGATGGCCAAGTGTTTCCCATCAGCCGATAACTGCAAGGCGGTAAAGGTCGGCGATCCCGATGCGGTTGACAAATAGCACGCTATGAGGATGAATAGGAAGGCTTTCATGGTGCTAGCTGAAGGGTTACGTGCATTGGGGCAAAGCTGGCTACGCTGTCCAGTATTTTGCATACATCGCGAGCACCGCGCTCTTCACCACATCGGCACCCGTTTTGGGGTCCTTGACAACAACGGCATATTCGTCCGGGCTTGCCGTATTTTGCCGCCACTGCCAACCTGTATAGCCGATACCGGCTGCGTTCATGCGGTTCAAGCCTGCGTCAAGGTAAAACTGATCGGGGTCGTCGCCGGACCGAACCCCAAACTGTTGAATGAATACGGGAACTCCCCGCACACGCTTCATCGTCGCCAGTGATCCCAGCCGTGCCTCCAAATTGGCCAGGGTGGCTGCCTGCCCACCATCGGTATGGATGAACAGATTGCCTGTATAGACAACACGGTTTGTCCACCGTGCCCCTGGGACGTAGGCTTCATCGCACAAGTTGATGTTGTAGGCATCACGCGCTCCGATGAGAAACGGTGTGCGCTTGTCCTCTGCCTCGTCTTCAATTGCCACCATCAATTCTTGGTAGAAGGCGGACACGTCGACTCCATGCGAGGCATCGGCGCCCGATAGCGGCTCGGGCAGCAATTCGTAGAACGCGATGTTGGGGTAGTCCTTGAGAACGCCCGCCAGATAGACCCATGATTCTTTGAACAACTGTCGCTGGCTCAGATCTGTCCAGAAGTTGCGGCCACCCGGATACTTTCCGCTAGGGTCGCAGTAATTTTCCATGGCTTGGCTCTGCGCACCACTTTGGCCGCAGTTGGAGTCAATCACCGGGATAACCCAAAGTCCCGCATCAATGCACCACTGCACCTCCCGCAAAAACTGGGTTAGGTGGTCTGGCTGGAAGTGCCCGGGCGAGGCATCGGCACGGCTTTCCACATCCGTACCTCCGTACAGTCCCCACCAACGAATGAGGACACGCACCACATTACCTCCCAGCACGGCGATAGCTGCTGCGTCCTGGCTTTGCATTTCACCCCACGTGCCTTCGTTCATCCCGCGCAGCGCAAAGGAGGCTCCGGTTGGGTTGAGCATAGTGGAACCGCTCAGGGCGAGCCGTGCTGGCACTACTGGCGGTGGAGGTACGGGCTGGGGCGCCACTGGCGGCGGAGACGTCGTACTACCTGCACCGCCCCCACAAGACGCACTTGCAATGGTGCTGGCCAGCGCTAGCAACATAGTCCTCCGTTGCACAGTGGATCCGTCTGATTCAGAAAGAGTGTGTTCGGTCATGTTGCATAACGCAGAGTGTTGGTACGAAATTTATCGTGGAGCGGTCGCATGCTGATGCTGATGGGTAATGCCCCCGTAAATGCTTGTAAAGGTGCATCTGCCACGTGGCCGTAACAACGAGCCCACACCCGCCAATAGGGCCCACGCCAAGGGCTGGTGTGGTTTGATTTACTTGGTTTTGTAATTTCTAACCCAATACGTTTTGTAGCACTCTACGGAATTTTCACGAGGGCTACGGCCACTTTACGTATCCAAGTCCGCCAATCCAGTGGCAATTCAATGCTCCTTTAAGGCGGGCCAGGCCCCATTGACAGCCCATACCTCGCTACGATAGCCCTCATCACATCGGCAACTCTCCACCGAAAGGACGCACACGCCATGGCATCTGGAAAAATTCTTGTCGCGCAAGGCGGCGGCCCCACCGCTGTCATCAATCAGTCACTGGTGGGCGTGGCGTTGGAGGCGCGGCGCTTCCACAATATTGCCCATGTTTACGGCGCCCGTCACGGTGTGCGCGGCATCGTCAATGAAGACTTTGTGCACCTTACCCAAGAAACCAGCCACAACCTGGAGATGGTGGCCAGAACGCCGTCCAGCGCGCTGGGCACTACGCGCGACAAGCCCGATGCGGCCTACTGCCATGAGATCTTCGAAGTGTTGCAAGCGCATGCGATTGAACACTTCTTCTACATTGGCGGTAACGACTCTAGCGACACAGTGCGCATCGTCAGCGAAGAGGCACGCAAGGCCAATTACGCACTGCGATGCATCCATATTCCCAAAACCATTGACAACGATCTGGTCGGCAACGACCACACGCCGGGTTTTCCATCCGCGGCGCGCTTTGTAGCCCAAGCCTTTGCAGGTGCGAATCTCGATAACGCCGCCCTGCCCGGCATTTATGTGGCCGTGGTCATGGGGCGGCACGCAGGCTTCTTGACCGCAGCCTCCGCGCTGGGCAAGAAGTTTCCAGACGATGGCCCGCACCTGATCTACCTGCCTGAACGCACTTTCAGCATGGAACAGTTTCTGACCGATGTCAAAGCCACCTATGACCGGCTGGGGCGCTGCGTGGTGGCA
>JBDTAG010000443.1:0-3761 GCA_039924745.1 Rhodoferax sp. | reverse complement strand
GTTCGAAAAGGTGGGTGTCCCCATTTTGGGTATCGTGGAAAACATGGCCGTGCACGTGTGCAGCAATTGCGGCCATGTGGAACACATTTTTGGCGCCGATGGTGGCAAAAAGATGGCTGCCGAATTCAACATGGACTATTTAGGCGCTCTGCCTTTGGCCATGCAGATCCGCGTGCAGGCGGATAGCGGCGAACCCACGGTGGTGGCGGACCCTGACGGAGAAATTGCCGGGCTTTACAAATCAGTGGCACGCCAAGTGGCCGTGTCCATTGCAGCGCGCAACAGAGATTTTTCCAGCAAGTTTCCGTCTATTACGATTAGCAAAACAACGTAATAGTGGAGTAACTAATCTAGCGAAACGGCGATAGTTCGGTTCGGTCGTAGTCGCCGTGGCCGTCTGCCCGCGGTGGAGCGGACGGGTTTGCTGCGCTTGGTGGGACTGAATCCGAAGCCTCGCCCTTTTGAGGGCGCTTTTTCTGACGGCGGTCCAGCACGCTGGAGGCGTCATCGGCTATGGGTTCCGGCGTGTTGTCATGCGACCAGACCAAAGGGGGGGGCATAACGGTGAAGGGGCATCCGCACGTGGGTGAAAAACGCCAGGAAATGATGTATTTGGAATGGTCTACGGCTGGTTCAAAGCGATCCAGGCCGCGCAGCAGCTGTGTCGCTACCGCTGGCGCATAGCGCAAAAGTAGTTCATGCCACTGCATCAACACCAGCTGAATGTTCAATTGTTCGGCATTGGCGCCGCCAACCAAAGACTGAACCTCACAAGTCAACCATTCAAACGGGATGCCATGTCGGCGCAATGTGTCTTTTAGGACAACTTGAACCAGTTCACGCTGGATGTCGGTGTGCGGTTTAACGCTTTGCGGTGCCACAGATTGGAGAGCCTCTGGCGGCGGTGCGGACCTTGACTCCAGCGCGTCGTTCGTAAAACTACCTTTAAAGAATTTGAACATTTGCGTTCCTCCGTGACCTTATTTGCCTAAATGTACCGCTTTCAGACGAAAACGACGAGATGTAGGGTTGGCGGCTATAGTGCATGCCATCAACTTTGAAGGGCTGCAAATGAAGTGGATCAAGTTTTTGGCTGGTGGCGTCGCTCTGGCGCTACACATTGTGGCTTTTGCCGCCACTGCGCCCAAGCCCGCAAAGCCGGCATTGCCCGCCTATGTCACATTGCCGGCGACCGTAGGGGTCATTGACGATATCGTCACCTACGAAGATTTCGCAGAGTTTGAGTTTTACAAGTCAGCCAATGAAGATACCACTGTCAAGCAGGGGAAGCATTGGTATGCGACGCTTGAACTGAAGAAGCCACCCGATGCTATAGAAGGTAAAGCCGTCTGGGCGATGATCAAGCCGTCACTGCTTGCAGGTGGCTGGACCATACCGGTTGAATTTGACTCCAACCCATTCTCGGCCGTGATGCGGTACCAGAAGAATGGCAAGGACGTCTGGGGCTACGTCAAGATTTTTGGCACCGCTGACATGCGCCTCAACCTCATCGAAGTGGGCCAACCGGTAAGCCTGGTGACCATCAATCCACCGGCTGCGACACCAGAAAAATTCACCGTAGAGAAAGGCGATTACCCGTACCTGCCGCCATTGCCAGGCTCGAAGCTGGGCGTTGGATCGTACCTGGAGGGCCCGATGCAATTCACGTTCCCTGGGTCCGACGAGATTCAGATCGTTGGTAAGCGCGCGATGATCAAGTACTACCCCAATGTTCCCAACGTATCCACCGTTGCCTTCGCAACCGCCTACAGAAATGCGTTGACCAAGGCCGGTTGGACCATCATTTCACCGGGCGCCAATATTAAAGATGGAAATACTTCATTGACCGCCCACTATGCGAGCAATGGACGCGACATCTGGGCCGCGCTGCTTATGGGGGGCGAGGAATACACCATCAAGGTCGCCGACGTCGGTGCCGAAAGCGATATCGAACGGCAATTCAACAAGGACTGCCACGTGGCGTTGTACGGTGTCGTATTCGATTTCAACAAGGCAGTGCTGAAACCTGAATCGGACAGTGTGCTGCAGCGCGTACTGGCTTTTGCCAACAAAGACGCTGCGCTCAAGCTCGAAGTGCAGGGCCATACCGACAACGTTGGCGGCGATGCCTACAACCAGCAGCTTTCTGAGGCGCGTTCGAAATCGGTCATGGCCTGGCTCGTGCAGCACGGCGTTGCGTCCAACCGCCTGTCGTTCAAAGGGTTTGGCAAGACACGCCCCGTTGCCAGCAACGACGACGATGAAGGACGTGCAAAGAACCGCCGTGTAGAGATCGCACGGCCGGGATGTACGAAGTAAGCAGTCGCCGAGATTTACATGGATTACTACAGCATCAAAACCCTCCACCAATCGGCCGTTGGCCTGTCACTACTGGGCTTTTTTGCGAGAGGGGCCGCGAGCTTGAGCGGCGCGGCATGGGTTCGCAGCCGGGCGGCTAAAACGATCCCTCACATCGTTGATACCGTGCTGTTGCTGTCGGCCATCACTTTGGCTTGGCTACTCAGGCTTAACCCGTTGGTCACCCCGTGGCTGATGGCAAAAATCGTGGGTTTGCTGGTCTACATCGGGCTGGGCGTGTTGGCATTGCGACCTGGCTTGCCGCTACGGGTGCGGTTGTCCGCGTGGGTGCTGGCCTTGGTCAGTTTTGCCTACATTGCATCGGTTGCCATTACCAAGAGCCCGGTCGGATTTTTCGGTTTCATGATTCCGAGTTGATTGACATAAGTCAAGGTTTCGTCGCACCCCAGCGGTTACTGTAAGCAGGCGTCAAAAGTCTCTGTATTTTTGACGCCTGCTTATTCAATTGCCTGAGGAGGGCGACGTGCACAAAAATCTCAAACAAATTGTCGTTAGCGCGGTACTTGCGCTAGGCTTGGCCCATGGCTTGATCGCGTCTGCGGCGGTGCCCGCTCCAGCAAAGCCGAAGGTGGTCAAATCCGCAGGTGATTTTGGCCCACCGCAAGGCCCCGTTATCCACGCTGTGCTGACCAGCCCGCCATTCGTTCCGCCGCCGACCAACCGCAAGTTTCCTGCCAAGGTCATTGTGGAGTTGGAAGTGATTGAGAAGGAAATGCCTATTTCGGAGGGCGTGACTTACACCTTCTGGACCTTTGGAGGCACAGTGCCGGGTAGCTTTATCCGGGTGCGCCAAGGTGACACGGTGGAGTTCCACCTCAAGAACCACCCCGACAACAAAATGCCGCACAACATTGACCTGCACGGTGTTACCGGGCCAGGCGGTGGCGCGGCGTCCAGCTTCACAGCGCCAGGTCACGAATCGCAGTTCACGTTCAAGGCTTTGAACGAAGGCGTTTACATCTACCACTGCGCTACTGCGCCGGTGGGTATGCACGTTGCCAATGGTATGTATGGGCTTATCTTGGTCGAGCCGCCTGAAGGTTTGAGCAAGGTGGACCATGAGTACTATGTGATGCAGGGCGACTTTTACACTACCGGCAAATACCGCGAAAAAGGCCTGCAACCCTTTGACA
The DNA here is from genome assembly GCA_039924745.1 of Rhodoferax sp. Taxonomy (GTDB): domain Bacteria; phylum Pseudomonadota; class Gammaproteobacteria; order Burkholderiales; family Burkholderiaceae_C; genus Allorhodoferax. The sequence continues at coordinate 249 of JBDTAG010000443.1, read as the reverse complement.
TGGAAAAGGCCATCGACGAGCGTCCTACCTATGTGCTGTTCAACGGTGCAGAAGGTTCGTTGACCGGAGACCGTGCCCTGACTGCCAAGACCAACGAGACCGTGCGGTTGTTTGTCGGCAACGGTGGCCCAAATCTGGTTTCGAGCTTCCACGTTATTGGCGCGATTTTTGACAAAGTACGCTTCGAGGGCGGCTCCAACTTCCAGAAAAATGTACAGACCACATTGATCCCTTCGGGTGGTGCGGCAG
>JBDTAG010000442.1:0-4580 GCA_039924745.1 Rhodoferax sp. | reverse complement strand
GTGTTGTTGCGCCCGGGCTCCATCAGCCGTTTGCAGATCGAACAGGCTTGTGGACAGCAAGTGCTATCAAATGATGAGCTGCTTATGCAGCAACGACGAGGGCTAGAGGCCGAAATTGCTCCAAGAGCTTCTGGAACGCTGGAGTCGCATTACGCGCCCAACGCCACCGTGCGCTTGATGGACGCCAAGGCTTTGCAGGCGGCGGTCAACATGTTGGGCGATGTGATGTATGCAGACGGTGCCAACACCAAACCCACCATTGCCGTGTATGCCCGTTCGCCGCTCAAAAAAGTGCCGCTGTCTATTTTGCTGCGCCGCATGCCGGATGACGCCGCCGCGACGGCCCACCAGTTGTTCGCGGCGCTGCGCGGGTTTGACGACAACGGCGTCAAGCTGATCTGGGTAGAAACGCCGCCCGACACGCTGGAATGGGAAGGCGTGCGCGACCGCTTACAACGCGCTAGTGCCTAGCCCCCACGCTCCCCACTGCGTGTGGATCGCTGCCCCCCGAGGGGGCTTTCGTGCCTTGGGGCGGCCCGGCGCCACTCAATGCGCCATCCTGAAGCGCGTGCCGCGGAAGTTGAATTCCGAGTTGTTGGAATGAATCTCTACCACCGTCAGGTCCGGCGCAACCTGGCTGCCTTGATTGAGTACCAGGCCATTGACCAAGAGCAGGCGTTGCGCCGGGTTCTCTGAATAGACCGCACCGCTGATGGTCATGGTCGGGATTTGGCGGCGTGTGGCTTCGGGCAGTTCGGATAACAAAGGTGCCAGCGCAGGGGCTGTTGCGGGCGCGGGCTGTGGCGCTGAGGGCGCTGACGCTTTTGCCATCGCCGATGCTTTTGCCTTCGGTGGCGCAGGCTCCAGTGATGACGCTACCGTTTTGACCTTGGCTGGTGGCGGCTTGGTTGCTACTACCGTCGGGCGTGTGGGCAAGGGCATCGTTAGGGCGACAGACGGGGGCAGCGGCGCCAGCACAGATGGCGCAACAGGCACGGGAAGCACAGCGGCCACAAAGGTCGTCGGCGCAGCCCGCCACATCCACCAGCTTGCCACCGCAATGCCTATCAGTACCACCCCAACCGCAATCGCCAGGCCCCAGCGCTGTGGCGTGCCCATCCGCTGTGGCAGCGGCGCGCCCGCGAGTGGCCGCGCGTGCAGCGTGGGAACGCCGCCGCGTGCGCGTTCGGCGTCGGCCCGCTGGAGTGCATCGAGTATGTAAGACATGTGTTTATCGGGCAGTGCCCAGCAGTTTGGGCGTGTTGTTGCCCAGCGCGCTTTCCAGTTGCATATAGGTCATAGGGCCGGGTTGGCCGTCGGTTTGTAGTCCGTGGGTACGCTGAAAGTCGCTGACGCGGCTTTTGAGCGCACTGTCCAATTGCTGTGGCGCACTCGTAGCTGTGGCCGCCGTGATGCCATCCAATTGGTCCAGTTGACGCGCCAGTTGCGTGATGGCCGGGCCCGTGGCACCGCCGCGTGCTGCGGGGTTGTAGCCATCGGGCGCACGCCACAGCGTCGCAAAATCACCCGTCCAGCGTCTGGCCAGCGCACTGAGGCTCACAGTTTGCCGCTGCGTGCCCATTTGCAGCGTGGCGGTTTGGTCGCCCATGTCTACCAGCACCGCATACCGCGCGGTGTTGTCGTCGGCCTGCAGCGTCAAGATGCCGGGGCGGCCCAGTTGGCGCAAGAGTGGCAGGTTGAGCTTGGTCGTCCGATAGCACTGCAGGTGTTGCGCCAGTGCTGCGGCGCAAGGATCGCTGCTGTTGGCGGGCAATTGCCAACTGGGCGACAAGCTGTTCCAAGCCTGCGCGATATCGACCGTAAGTTGCGGCAACACGGTCTCTAGCGTTGTGATGGCTGGCACAGGCGCGGAGGACAGACTGGCGCTAGCCATTGCTGAGCTGGCTGACGACTGCGCAGCAATGGGTAAGGCAGACGCTGTCTTTGCGGGTCCAGCGGGCGCTTTTGAAGGCCGCAAGAGTGTCGGTGGTGCGCTTCGCCAACCTGTCAACATCAATGCCGCCGTGACGACTACACCTACCAGCACACCTGCACCCGCTAGCAGCCAGGCATTGCGGGCGATGCCTGGCCTGTGCAGTGTCCGGTGCTCAGCGCCAAACACCTCTGTCGCTGCCTTGTTCACGATACCGCGGTTGATGCTGTGTTGCCCGGTCGCCCATGCTCCGAGCAGCGCGCGTCCGCACAGAAGGTTGATACGGCGAGGTACGCCCCGTGTTAAGCGGTGGATGGCTTGCAGTGCGCGACGGTCAAACGGCAGTGCACCGGTGTGGCCGGCCACGGCCAGGCGATGCTGGATGTACTGCGCGCTCTCGGCCTCGGTCAGCGCGTTCAGGTGGAAGCGTGCGATCACACGTTGCGCCAGCTGCTCCAACTCGGGTCGCGCCAGCATGGTGCGCAGTTCGGGCTGGCCGATCAGCACGATTTGCAACAGCTTGCGCGCGTTGGTTTCCAGATTGGTTAATAGTCGCAGTTGCTCCAGCACATCGGCCTGCAGGTTTTGTGCTTCGTCGATGATGAGTACGCAGCTTTGGCCCGCTGCATGGCTTTGCAACAAGAACGCGTTCAATCCGTCAATGTAGTCCTTGGCGGTTGCGCGTGGAGTTGCGTTTGACACCAGCGGAATGTGGAATTCTTCGCAAATCGACTGCAGCAGTTCAACGACCGTGAGCTTGGGGTTGAAGATGTAGGCAACATGACAACCCTCAGGGATCTGCTCCAGAAAGCAGCGGCAGATGGTCGTTTTTCCGGTCCCGATGTCTCCGGTTAACAACACAAACCCGCCTCCCGACCCACCTGCGGTGCTGTGCGGACTGCTGACTCCAAACAACAGGTGGGCTAATGCTTCGCGGTGGCGCTCGCTCATGAAGAGGTAGCGCGGGTCCGGGGCGATGGAAAACGGGTCTTGCGTGAGTCCGAAATGTTGCGAATACATAGAACCTTGAGCATCCCACAAAAAAAAGCAGCCCGAAGGCTGCTTTTAAGAGACCCCCGAAAAAGGGCTGTTTAAAACTTGTATCCGACCGTCAGACTGACCGAGCTGGGGTCCAGCCTGATGTCCTGAGTTTGACCCGTTGACATCGTCGTGCGAGTGGTCAAAGGGGTGTAGGTGTAGTTGGCATCCAAAAACCAGCTGCTATTGAGTGCGAAGCTAGCGCCCAGTTGCACCGTCGCAGCCCACTTGGAGTCAATAGACAGCGTAGTAGGGTTAGAGGGTGAGCCACCGGTGATGGCGGTCAGCGTGGACGTGGCACGTGCGCCATAGAAGGCCGCATAGGTGATACCAACGCCGACGTAGGGGCGGAATGCCGCAGTGGGCTCCATGAAACGCCACTGTCCCAGCAGAGTGACAGGCAACGCCTTCACATCGGCAATCTTGCCAGCGCCGAGCACCGCGCCGTCGCCTGAGATTTCGTGCTGGAATGGCACGGACAGCGGCAGGTCGATGGAGAAGTTGTCGTTCAGCATATAGGTGATGCCACCGGAGACCTTGGTCGAGCTGTTAACGCTCGCTTTGGTTCCTGCCAAGCTGGGCGCACTCAAGTCACCACTGGAGACATTGGGGGTGATTTTGGTCACACCGCCGCGCACCATCCAGGTGCCTGCTGTTTGCGCCTGAGCCGCAAATGCGCACGCCATGGCGACCGGTATCAAAAGGAATTTCACTGTGTTTTTCATGATGGTTGTGCTCCGTGAATTACAGCCAGCCAGCTTTGGCAAGCTGCAGATTGATGGATTGGGCGATCAACTTGTGCAGTGCCGGTGTGGGGTGGAAGTTGTCAGAGTAGCCATACGACTGCCACCAGTTGGCGGATGTTTCGCCCACTGGAATGTTGGCCGACATGTAGGTTGGGTTGCATACTGCCACGGTAGCGGGGAGGCTCAGACTAGCTTGGCCAGTAGTGGTGTCCAGACCACCTGCTACTTTGGGGCAAGCTGGCGTGGTGATGTTGGTCAAACCAAACTGCGATGGCGTCGCGGCGATCTTGGCGCCTTCGGTATAAAAGTCATACACCTGCACTCCGGTTCCAGCCAAACCAGTAGCCAAAGCACTGTTCAAAGCACCTGTCCAGGCGCGAACGGCACCTTGCAGTGCATCACGCTGTGCTGTGCCACCGGCAGCAGCTACGGCGGACAGAACAGCAATGAAGCGTGGCGTGACAGTAATATCTGGCGCATTGACCACAACAACTTTGGTCACACCCTTGGCCACAATATTGGCTTTGACTGAAGCAGCCAGTGTCTGGCCCACCGCTTGTGCATATGCTCCGGCAGCGGTGCCCAAGCTGGTGGCAGTTGGGGTTGCGCCCACGATGGCGGCCACAGTAGCAGGCGGCAATAAGGTGCTCAGCATGGTTATGTATGCCCCGACGCCAGCCGGTGTCGTTGCGCCTAGATAGGCTCCGGTCAAGTCAGCCAGGTCGTTGCCACCGCCGTCAACAATGACTACGTCGTTGGTGCCCAAGGTTGCCGCGCCGACTGCCATCTGATATGTGATGGAGAAGGGGTTTGCATTGCCAGGTGCGGACGCGTTAGACAGGTTGTTGACGCGGCCACCGCCC
>JBDTAG010000441.1:0-9427 GCA_039924745.1 Rhodoferax sp. | reverse complement strand
TACGGCCTGCAAACCGCCTACATCGAGCGCCCATTGGAATACGGCCCCCATCAAGCGAAAGACAGCGCCCCAAACCCAGACAACACCTTGCACGCCAGAGATTTGTTGCAATTGGCTGAACGGCTGAATTGCTGAAATTTGAATGCCAGGTGCTGCGTCCAAGCGCTACCGTGACAGCCGAGGCGGCGAGCTACCGCGCGCTGCGCCAACTGCAAGTGCTACAACTTTGATAGCTATACTCTTATATTTCACGAGGGCTAGCGGCTGATTTTTCATATACCGACTTGTCACCGCTAAACTCTAGCCATGACCACCAACTGGTACGACCGCAACATTCTGCCCACCGCACTGGACCTTGCTTGCGGTATGCCCATGATTGGCCGCATGCGCCAGCTCGTGGTGCCGCGCGCGCAGGGCCGGGTGCTAGAGGTGGGCATTGGCACTGGGCTCAACATGCGCTACTACGACAAGAGCCGGGTCACGCACGTCACGGGCCTGGACCCTGCACTGCAGCTGCACCCTCTGGCCCAAGAGCGCATTGACCGCGCTGGGCTGGCGGTAGAACTGATAGGCCTTTCTGCCGAGAAGATTCCCCTGCCAGACGCCAGTTTTGACACCGTGTTGATCACCTACACGCTGTGCACGATCCCCGATCCGCACGCAGCACTGTTAGAGATGCGCCGTGTGCTTAAACCGAACGGCTCGCTACTGTTTTGCGAACACGGCCGCGCACCCGATGCGTCGGTGCAGCGCTGGCAAGAGCGCTTGCAGCCGCTGTGGGGCAAGGTGGCGGGCGGCTGCCACCTGGGGCGCGACATGCCCGCGCTCTTGCAGAGCGCGTGCTTCACACTGCCCGACTTGCAAACGCGTTACCTGAGCGGGCCACGGCCGTTTACCTTTCACTATTGGGGCCAGGCGCTGCCGGTTTGATGGGCTGTGGCCGTGACAGTGAACGTTCGCTAGCGCAAATTCCATTTGTCCGCACGGCCCCGTGAATTGGTTTCAGTGCTATGGTTCGCCCCCTTCTCACTTACCGGATACCTCGCAATGCTTTTCAACCCTCTGCAAGTCGGCGCACTCACCCTTCCTAACCGCATCATCCTGGCGCCTTTGACTCGCACACGCGCTGGCATGGAACATCTGCCCAACGACTTGATGGCCGAGTACTACAGCCAGCGCGCCACCGGTGGCCTGCTGATCACCGAATGCACCATGGTCATGCCCAACACGTCTGCCTTTGTGGCCGAGCCTGGCATTTACAGCCAAGAACAGATTGACGGCTGGAAGAAGACCACCGCTGCCGTACACGCCAAAGGCGGACGCATCTACATGCAAATCTGGCACGGCGGGCGTGCGGCGCACCCCGACATCAACGGCGGCCAGGCCAGCATCTCGTCCACCGCAGTGCCGATTGAAGGGGAAATCAACACGCCCGCTGGCAAGGTTCCACACGCAGCAGCGCACGCGCTGACCGAGGCTGAAATCCCCGCCATCGTGGCCGCATTTGCCCAGGGCGCCAAAAACGCCATCGCAGCCGGTTTTGACGGTGTAGAGGTGCACGGTGCCAATGGCTATCTGATCGACCAGTTCTTGCGCGATGGCGTCAACCAGCGCACCGACGGCTATGGTGGCACGATGGAGAAGCGCGCACGCTTCCTGTTTGAAGTGCTGACTGCGGTTACCAACGCTATTGGTGCAGACCGCGTGGGCCTGCGCCTGTCGCCACTGAACAGCTTCAACAGCATGGTCGACAGCGACCCACTGGCATTGATCGGCTTCTTGGCCGACAAGCTCAACGCATTCAAACTGGCCTACCTGCACGTGATGCGCGCCGACTTCTTTGGCGTGCAAAAGGGCGATGTAATGGCGGTAGCGCGCGAGAAGTACAAGGGTGTGTTGATTGGCAACATGGGCTATACCGCCGAAGAAGCCGAGCAAGCCATCACAGACGGCAAGCTGGACGCGGTCGCCTTTGGCACCAGCTTCCTGGCCAACCCCGACCTGCCCGCGCGCATCCAGACCAAGGCCGCGTTGAACGCACCCGACGCCAGCACGTTCTACACCCCAGGCGCCAAGGGCTACACCGACTACCCGACGCTGTAGAAAAACCGGCGGGCCGTTCCCGCCGATCTAGATAAGAGTCCAAGACGCCTCCATAATATTAGCCACATTGGGAGACAAAAATGCTGAACTACATTTTCGACAGCAGCTTTATGCCACATGGGTACTGTTTCATGTGGCGCAAAGACCTGCTGTTTATGATGTTCTTCGGCAATGCGTTGACGTTTATCGCCTATAGCCTGATCCCGCTTGCATTGGTTCATTTGGTCAAGCAGCGCAAAGATCTGAAGTTCAACGGAATCTTCTTACTGTTTGCTGCCTTCATTTCGTTTTGCGGCGTGACCCACGCACTGGAAATCGTAAACATCTGGTACGGCTACTACTTCATTCAAGGCGTGGCGCAAATGTTGACTGGTGTGGTGTCGGCGTTAACCGCTTTCTTCCTGTGGAAATTGGTACCGAATATTTTGGCCATTCCAAGCACAACCGTCTTGAACGAGCAAAACGAAAAACTTCGCCGGGCCCACGAAGAGCTGGAGTCTGTCAATCGCAGTCTCGAACAAAAGGTAAAAGAGCGCACAGAATCGTTGCTGCAGCTTGCCAATACGGACCAGCTAACCCAAATCAAGAATCGCCGGGCGATTATGGATACGCTGGAATATGAAATTCAGAAGTTTCAACGCCAGCCGCGCAGCCTGTCTGTATTGATGCTCGATATCGACCATTTCAAAGTGATCAACGACACTTTTGGCCACCTGGAGGGTGACAACATTTTGGTCAAGGTTGCGCAAACTGTATCTAGTGCGTGCCGACAAACGGATTCTGTGGGGCGATATGGCGGTGAGGAATTTTTGGTTGTTTTACCCGATACATCTGTCGAAGATGCCAAAGACCTCGCAGAACGCATTCGTCTATCCATGATGGGCTGCCTCAACAAAAATGGCGAAGCACTAACCTGCAGCATCGGTGTAGCCATGCTCGTTGAGAGTCAAGGCATTTTGGAGTTGATCAAGGTGGCGGACGACAGGGTTTACAAAGCCAAGAACCAGGGTCGAAACCAAGTTGTTTTCGAGGGGTAAGGAAAATACACGTGAACAAATCACATCGCAAACCATTCGTGATTGGCGTTGCCGGTGGCAGCGGCAGCGGCAAATCCACCGTTACGCGCGAAGTGCTGGCCTCCATCGGGCCAGACATGGTTGCAGTGGTCATGCAAGACGACTACTACCTCGACCAAACGCACATGTCGCCCGCAGATCGGCGCAAAACCAACTACGACCACCCGCACGCTTTTGATTGGCCGTTGATGGTGCAGCATGTGCAGACGCTGCTGCACGGCGAGCCGATTGAAATGCCCACTTACGATTTTGCGCAAGACAACCGTGCCAGCCAAACCATCACCGTCAAACCTTCACCGGTGATCGTGATCGAAGGTCTCTTCGCGCTCTTTGACGCCGATCTGTGCAAGATGATGTCGCTGAAGATTTTTGTCGACACGGCTGCTGATGTGCGCTTCATCCGCCGCCTGCAGCGCGACATGGCCGAGCGCGGACGCAGTGCCGAGAGCGTCATCAACCAATACCTGGAGACCGTGCGCCCCATGCACAAACAATTCATAGAGCCGACCAAACGCAACGCCGATGTGATCTTGCCGCACGGTGCCAACGGGCCCGCGGTGGACATCATTACCACCAAGGTTGTCAGCCTGATCCGTGATTTAGACCGCGCCTGATATGACCATGCTCCATTCACTTCAAAACCTGTTGACCAGTTTCTTCATGCCAAACGACGAAGCGGCGGCATCCAATGGAAACAACCTGCAACTGGCCACCGCCGTATTGCTGTTCGATGTGATGCGCGTGGACGATGACATCAGCGACGCAGAGTGGGCCAAAACGATGTCTACGTTGCGAAAGCACTTTGCATTGACGGAAGAGGCGCTGGCGCAGTTGATGGTGCAAGCCGAGCAGACCGCCAAAAACGCCAACGATTTCTTCAGCGTGACCAGCGCCATGAATGACGCGTTTACACAAGCGCAGAAGATTCAGGTGGTCGAATTCATGTGGCAAGTGGCCTACGCCGACGGCACGCTGGATGCCAACGAGCACCACCTGATCAGCAAAATTGCGGGCTTGCTCTACGTCACCCACGGCGAATACATTGGTGCAAAGATGCGGGCCAAAGAGGCCGCTCAGTTGGGCGAATAGCGGCGGCGGGTTACAACCAGATTGACATGCCCCGCAAGCAACACCACCACGTTTACGTGGTCGAACTATCCCAAGACGTGCTGCTGGAGCCGCGCTTTCGCAAGAACAACCCTGGCTATATTGACGGTAAGCCCTGCGTGTATGTGGGCATGACGGGCCTGGACCCGGACGTGCGCTTTGACAAGCACAAAGCGGGCATCCAATCCAACCGCTTCGCGCAGCAGTACGGCCTGCGCTTGTTGCCCGATTTGTATGAGGCCTTCAACCCCATGGCCTACAAAGACGCTGTGGACAAAGAGATCGAAATCGGTATTGACCTGCGCTCGGCGGGGTTTGGGGTTTGGCAGGCCTGATTACTATGTTTTGGGCTACGACGAACTTGGCAAGTACTACTTCGCATAGGCCTTGCGCGATCCATCTTCAAACAATTCGTCGTCACTGACCAGCTTGCCCGATTCGTCCCAAACCTTCTGGCGAGCCCGTTTACCTTTGGCGTCATAGGTGTCTTCCAACTGCTGCTTGCCATTGGCAAAAAATGTTTGGTGGACACCAACCGGGCGTTCTCCATAGCGACGGTCCAGCGCGTAGCGGCCTTGTTGACTGAGCGTGCCTTGGTCTGTGAACTGCTGCGTATCACGCATCTCCGTGGTGCCGTCCAAGGTGTAGACGTCTTTCTGTTGCGGCTGACCATTGAGGTAAAAGCGTGACTCGCTGACCAAGCGGCTGCGTCGGCGGGTGTTGCCGGTTTCGGCAACCACTTGGTAGAGACGCTCGGCCACGAGCGCCCCGGTGGTGTGAAACTCTGCATCGCGCAGCAGCACGAACGGGCGGCTGCTTACGTCCCACAATTTGTCGCGCAACTTGACGCCGTCTTCTGCATAGAAAGTTTCACGCTTCTGCGTGCCTTGCTGCAGCAGCTCTTCTTGCCTATCCGGTTTGCCGTTGCTGTAGAGCGAAGTGGTCTTTTGCTCTACTCCCGCCACCAACACTGCAGTGCTGCGCAGTTCGCCCTTGTAAGAGTAAAAGTTGACATTGGAGGGCGCATTTACAAAACCGCAGAGCTTGGCATCATTTACATATGGGGCCAGCAAGGGCTTGGGACCACAGTGCAATGTGGCAAGTTGACCGTTGGCTTGGTATTCCACGGCGGCGCCATCGCGCTGGTCCTCAGACATCCATTCGACCTTGCGTGGCTTGCCATCGTCAAACCACTGCCGGCGCAGGCCGCGCACACTGCCGTTCACGTTGGTGAATTCCATCACCAGTTGGCCGTTGCGCGCCCATTCACGCTCCAGGCCTTCGTGCGGGCCGTTCGCGGTGATGGTGAATTCCTTCATCAGTTTGCCGTCGCGGAAATAGCGGGTCAGGCCCACGTCTCGGCCATCACGCATTTCGTACTCGCGCGCGGTCTGACCGGTATCGCTGTCTTTGCAAAGCACCATGCCGGTCTTGCCCGCGGTCTGGCTGCCATCGCTGGTATTGAGTGGCTTGCCTTTGAACTCGCAGACTTGCACGGCGAAAGTGGATTGGCATGCCAGCGCCAACAACGCGGCGGTGCAGACCCATGCAATGGATGTGCGGTCTGAATAGTTGGTTGTGGGTTGGATGGAGGTCATACCCACGATCCTACCAATTTGGCTTAACGCACCTGGTGCACCGCAGCCTCCATCTGGCCCACCCGCTTCGCATAGCGGATGTAAGCAAACAGTGCCAATGCGACCAACAACATGCAAACAATGACTTTTTGGCCCAAGGTCGATACGGAATGGCTGGACGATGCCGACTTGCTGCGCCGGATTTTTTTGATTCGACCACCCGCCTTGTCACTTTCAGACACAGGCTCTATGAACCGCTGCACCTGCAAGGCGCTGCGTTTGCCGGTGCGGTCAGGCCCTACCTCATACGTCAGCACCTCGCCCACCGTGGGCAGATAGCCGTCGTCAGGGAAAGCGGTGGTATGGACGAAGATGTCGGTGCCGTCATCACGCGCAACGATAAAGCCGAAACCGCGCTCAGCGTTCCATTTTTTTAGCGTGCCTTCTTGGCGTGGTGGGTTCATCGCAGCATTCCTGTTTGGCTGGTGCTGAAAGACATTATTAGCCAGTCTACGCCCATTGCTGGTGCGCTAGCCCACAGACGGACTGGCGCAATCGGCGTGTAATGGTAATCTCTTGCGCACCAGTGCGCCCCTCAGCCATAAACCCACTTCAGGAGCTCACCATGACACAGCAAGCGACCATCCACGACAACGTAACCTACCGCCCCGGCGACGGTGCACCGATTGAGATTCCTCAAGGCCCCGCCGAAGTCGAGTTGGCGCCAGACAGCGCAACACTAAGCTGGACCGAGGAGAACGGCGCCGCCGGTGTGACCGCCATACCACTGACCGAATACAACGAATACGTGGAACAAAAGCAAATCACCGTAAACAGCGAAGACCCAGCATAAGCGTTGGTTGTCCCGATGGTGTACAACGCCAGGTATGGACAGCACATGGATCACCCAACTCTCGCAACACAACAGCAACCTGCTGGTCTTCGTTAACGTGCTGCTGCAGCAACTGGGCCTGCCCGTTCCTTCGGTCCCGACCATGGTGTTGGCGGGTAGCAAATCCACAGGGTTGATGGCGTTGGCCACCATGTTGATGGCGGCCGTTATTGCATCGCTGATGGCCGATTGGATTTGGTACCAGCTAGGCCGCAAGTTTGGCTTCAACGTGCTGTCCTTGCTGTGCAAGATGTCCATCAACCCCAGCTCTTGTGTCAACCAGACCGAGGCCCGGTTTACTAAATGGGGCGTATGGTCATTGGTGTTTGGCAAATTCATTCCCGGATTTGCCACCGTGGCGCCACCGGTTGCCGGTGCTTTGGGCATGGCACCGTCGTCGTTCTTTATGGCGTCTGCAGTGGGCGCCAGTTTGTGGGCCGGCTTGGCTTTGATAGCCGGCTATGCATTTCAGGCCCAGATTGGCGGAGCACTGGCTTGGATGGCCGCAAATGGCATTCACTTGGCGTTGCTTGCAGCAGCAGTTCTGGTCGTCGCTATCAGCTGGAAATACTGGCAAAAACGGCGCTTTGAGCGGCTGGCTTCCATGCCGCACATGGGCATGGACGAACTGCAACAAGCACTGACCGGACCGCGCCCGCCGCATCTCATTGACCTGCGCAGCCAAAGCCTGGCAGCAGAGACTGGCCACATTCCAAATGCCCATCTGACCGAATACCGCGCGCTGGCGAGTTCTCTGATCGGGGTCGCAAAAGACTACCCCATCGTGACCATCTGCGCTTGCCCACAAGACGCTGGTGCCGTACAGGCAGCACAGAGTTTGCAGAAGCTAGGTTACCGCAATACCTACCCCTTGCGGGGCGGTTTCGATGCGTGGAAGGCTGCTGCGAGTCGGTTGCAAGTCGGTGTGCATTAGCCCCTGCGCAGCACCGCAATAGGGATGGCGCGACAATACGCCGCCCCACCCAATCATTGACAACTTTTCCAATCTACGCCCTGCATGCCAGCTACTCCCACTTTCGTTTCCGCCACGGACGCCATCGTCCAAGTGCGCGGTTTGAGCAAAATCTACGCGGGCGGATTTCAGGCCCTGAAGAATGTCAACCTGGACATACGGCGCGGTGAAATATTTGCCTTGCTTGGACCCAATGGGGCGGGCAAGACCACACTCATCAGCGTGATCTGCGGTATGAGCAATTCCACCGAGGGCACGGTGACGGCCGACGGCCACGACACGGTGCGCGACTACCGCGCAGCGCGCGCCACCATTGGCCTGGTGCCACAGGAGTTGCACACGGATTCTTTCGAGACGGTGTGGGCCACCGTGAGCTTCAGCCGAGGGCTGTTTGGCAAGGCCCCAAACCCTGCGTTCATCGAGAAGATTCTGAAAGACCTGTCGCTGTGGGACAAGAAGGACAACAAAATTCTTCAGCTTTCCGGTGGAATGAAACGGCGGGTGCTGATTGCCAAGGCCTTGTCGCATGAGCCAAAAATTCTATTCTTGGACGAGCCCAGTGCGGGGGTGGACGTAGAGCTGCGCCACGACATGTGGCGTCTGGTGCGCGCGCTGCGCGATGCGGGCACCACCATCATCTTGACCACCCACTACATCGAAGAAGCCGAAGACATGGCCGACCGCATTGGCGTGATTCGCAAAGGCGAGCTGATCTTGGTGGAAGACAAGCACGTGCTGATGCGAAAGCTCGGCAAGAAGCAACTCACGCTCACGCTACAGCAGCCTATGGACCGTGTGCCAGAGGCGTTGGCTCGGTGGCCGCTCGAACTCTCACAGCAAGGGCATAAGCTGACCTACAGCTTCGACACGCAGCAAGAAGACACCGGCATCGCGGCATTGCTGCGGGCCTTGGGCGAGCAAGGCATTGATTTCAAAGACCTGCATTCCAGCGAAAGCTCGCTTGAAGACATTTTCGTCAGCCTGGTACACGAACCGAAAGCACCGCAAGCATGAACGGCCTCAACCTGCACGGCGTGAGCGCCATCTACCGCTTCGAGATGAACCGTGCGTTTCGCACCTGGATGCAAAGCATGATTGCGCCGGTGCTATCTACGTCACTGTATTTCATCGTCTTTGGTTCGGCCATTGGTTCGCGCATGGGCGATATTGGCGGCGTGAGCTATGGCGCCTACATCATCCCTGGGCTGCTGATGCTGTCGCTGTTGTCTGAAAGCATTTCCAACTCGGCGTTTGGCATCTATATGCCCAAGTGGTCTGGCACCATTTACGAGCTGTTGAGCGCACCTGTAAACTGGGTCGAGGTGTTGATGGGATACGTGGGCGCTGCGGTGACCAAATCACTTATGGTGGGCTTCCTCATCCTCGCAACCGCACGATTTTTTGTGCCGTATGAGGTCGCACACCCGGTGTGGATGATCGGTTTCCTCATACTTACTGCGATCACTTTCTGCCTGTTCGGTTTCATCATCGGCCTGTGGGCTGACAGCTTTCAAAAGCTGCAGATCATCCCGCTATTGGTGATCACCCCACTGACCTTCTTGGGCGGTGCGTTCTACAGCATCAGCATGCTGCCGCCCCTGTGGCAAAACGTGTCGTTGTTCAACCCTGTGGTGTACCTCATCAGCGGGTTGCGCTGGGCATTTTATGGCCAAGCCGATGTCCACATCGGCGTGAGCGT
>JBDTAG010000440.1:0-8839 GCA_039924745.1 Rhodoferax sp. | reverse complement strand
TTGCGCCTTGTCGGTGCGCTCCCATGTGAATTCGGGCTCTTCGCGGCCAAAGTGTCCATAGGCAGCCGTCTTCTCGTAGATCGGGCGCAGCAGGTCCAGCATCTGGATGATGCCCTTGGGGCGCAGGTCGAAATGCTCGCTGACCAGTTTGGCAATGGCTTCGTCAGAAATGACACCCGTGCCTTCGGTGTAGATCGTTACGTTCATTGGCTGTGCCACGCCGATTGCGTACGCCACCTGGATCTGGCACTGGCGCGCCAGGCCAGCGGCCACGATGTTCTTTGCCACATAGCGTGCAGCGTAGGCGGCCGAACGGTCCACCTTGGACGGGTCTTTGCCCGAGAATGCGCCACCGCCGTGGGGGCAGGCGCCGCCGTAGGTGTCGACAATGATCTTGCGCCCGGTCAGGCCACAATCACCTTGTGGGCCGCCGATGACGAAGCGTCCTGTGGGGTTGATCAAATACTTGGTGTCTTGCAACCACTCTTTGGGCAGAACGGGCTTGATGATTTCTTCAATGATGGCTTCGGTGAACGAGGCCTTCATCTTGGTGCTGGTTTCAGATTGGTCCGGGCTGTGCTGGGTGGACAACACGACGGTGTCGATGCTGTGCGGCTTGCCATCCAAATAACGCATGGTGACCTGGCTCTTGGCGTCGGGGCGCAAGAAAGGCAGGCGACCGTCTTTGCGCAACTGGGCCTGGCGTTCCATCAGGCGGTGCGCATAGTAGATGGGCGCGGGCATTAGCTCGGGCGTTTCGTTGCAGGCGTAGCCGAACATCAGGCCCTGGTCGCCAGCGCCGGTGTTCAAGTGGTCGTCAGACGCATGGTCCACGCCCTGGGCGATGTCGTTGGATTGCTTGTCGTAGGCCACCAACACGGCGCAGCCTTTGTAGTCGATGCCGTAGTCGGTGTTGTCGTAGCCGATGCGTTTGATGGTGTCGCGCGCCACCTGGATGTAGTCCACATGCGCGTTGGTGGTGATTTCACCGGCCAGCACGACCAGGCCGGTGTTGGTCAGGGTTTCGGCGGCTACGCGGGATTTGGGGTCCTGCTTGAAGATCGCGTCCAGAATCGCATCAGAAATTTGATCGGCGACTTTGTCGGGGTGACCTTCAGAAACAGACTCAGAGGTAAAGAGAAAATCGTTCGCCATGGTTGCTTGCTCCAAAAAAACATCAAGTCGCGTTGCTTGGGCTTTGGGGCTTCGGCGAACGCTTTAGCAGATTTGTCGTGTGTAACAACAAGGCACAATGGCAACCCATTACAGAATCACCACTGTGTGCGTCGCCCTGCAAGTAGTTCCGTAACTCAGCGACACACGCGATTTTAGCGCAGTCAGGAACCCTCCATTGGATGAAATGACATCCCTTTCGCCCGCAGGGATATCGACCGCTTGGGCCGGTGCCGGCACATGCTGACCCGTGCCTTGTTGTGGCTGATACGCGGCATCGCTTGGTTGCCGTTGCCCGTGGTGCGTGGCGTGGGGGTCGGCTTGGGTTGGCTCTTGCATGCACTGGTGGTTTCGCGCCGCAAAGTCGTCATGACCAATCTTGCACTGTGCTTTCCGCAGTGGTCCGATGAAGATCTGCGGGCACAGACCCGCCGTGTGTTCACCCGTTTTGCGCAGAGCTGGCTGGACCGTGGCTGGCTGTGGCATGCGCCCGAGGCGGTGTTGCGCAAGCGCTTGGTGTTGGAAGGCGCGTTGGAGTCTTTGGAAGGCAGCACGCCCACCGTGTTGTTCGCGCCGCATTTCATGGGATTGGACGCCGCCTGGACGGCGCTGACGCTGCGCATACCGCGGCGATTTGTGACCATCTATTCACCGCAACTGAATGCCGACGCCGACGCCTGGATCTATGCGGGGCGCCAGCGTTTTGGTGCGCCCGAAATGGTGGCGCGGCTCGATGGTGCCAAGCCCATCGTTGCGGCCGTGCGGGCGGGTGAGCCGCTGTACCTGTTACCGGACATGAACTTCGACCCGTCGGAGTCGCTCTTTGTGCCGTTTTTTGGGGTGAGCGCCTGCACCGTGCCGTCTTTGTCGCGGTTCGCCAAACTGGGGCGCGCCCAAGTGGTGCCCATCGTGACCCAGATGACGCCCGGTGGTTATGTGGTGCGCGTGCTGGAAGCTTGGAAGGATTTTCCTACGGGCGACCTGGAGCAGGACACCACACTCATGAACCAGGAATTAGAGCGCTATATCGAACCCGACCCGAGCCAATATTACTGGGTGCACAAGCGGTTCAAAGACCGGCCTGATGGGGAAAAGCCGCCGTACTAGGCGGTGGTTTCATTTGAATATTGCTATAAAAACAATAGCTTTATATGACCATTCCACGAGGGCTAGCGCAGAAAATCGCTTAAATACTTTATGACCAGAGCAGGTTGCTCGTGGATGATCCAGTGCGTGGCGCCGGGCACCTTGTGCAACGTCAGATCGGGCACATAGTCTTGCAAGCCATCGATCAGCACTGGGGGCAGGGCTGCATCGTCCATGCCCCAGACCACCATCGTGGGCAGCGTGATGGTCAACATGCTCAGCGGCAAATCCACAGCAGCAGCGGCCGGGTCTTCCGGGCGGGGCGGGCGCAGCGGCGAACTGCGGTAGTAATTGCAACCACCCCGCAACCCATGCGACCAGACGGCGCGGTATTGGTCCTTGACCGCGTTCGTCAGCCAAGGCGTGGGCCGTGAGCTTGCAAATTCGATAGTCAAAAAATTGAACAGGCGGGCGAAGTCGTTGTCGGTCAGCAGCTTTTCCGCGTCGTCGCGGATCAAGAAGTTCATGTAGGCGCTGGCTTGCTGCTGTGCCACATTGGTCTTCAGTTCGCGCAAAAATGTGCCGGGGTGCGGGGAGTTGATGATGACCAGTTTGCGTGCCAGGTGGGGCAACTGGTTGGCAAAATTCCAGGCTACCGCGCCGCCCCAGTCGTGGGCGACCAGGCAGGCCAGCGGTTGTATGTGTCCGGCCTCATTCGAGGTTTCAATCGCCACCAGGGCCGCGATGTCCTGCACCAAGAACTTGGGTCGATAGGCGCTGACCTCTGCTGGAGCCGACGATTGCTCAAATCCGCGCAGGTTGGGCGCGACGCAGCGGTAACCGCCGTTTTCTGCTTTGGAGAAATGCCCCAGCAATGCGTCCCAGACGAAAGCGCCTTCGGGAAAACCGTGCAAAAAAATCAAAACCGGCCTACCGCGCTCGCCAGCAGCACGGCAGCTCAGCGTGATGCCGTGCGGCAGGGGCTGCAGGTAGGTCTCGATCATTCGTCTAAGGCTTCGGGCTCGTCAGGGGTCACGGGCGCTTCAACTTTTGGCGTCTTTTCTTTCTTGGCCGGTGGATGGGCCCATTTCCACAGCAGTTGCGCCACCTCGTCTATGCCCTTGCGCTTGGTTGCCGAAAACAACATGACATCGCCACCACCGGCCTGCAACTTGGTGATTGACAAAATCTTGGTGGCTTCGCTACGGGTTAGTTTGTCGGATTTGGTCAGGATGATCAAAAACTTCAAGCCTTCCTGCACGCGCGGGCGGATGACGTCGAGCAGGATTTCATCCAAATCGGTCAGGCCATGGCGCGGATCGCACATCAGCACAATGCCGGTCAGGTTTTCGCGCGTGATCAGGTAGTTGGCCATGACCTGCTGCCAGCGGATCTTGTCCTGCTTGGGCACTGCGGCATAACCGTAGCCGGGCAAATCGGTCAGGATGGCATCGTGGACACCCTGTTTACCCAACGCGAACAGGTTGATGTGCTGGGTGCGCCCTGGTTTTTTGGAGGCATAGGCCAACTGTTTTTGCTGCGTCAGCGTGTTGATGCAGGTGGATTTCCCCGCATTGGAGCGGCCAACGAAAGCGATTTCGGGTAGGTCCAGCGGTGGCAAAAAATGCAATTCGGGCGCCGTCGTCAAAAATTTGGCGGTGTGCAACCAGCCCAACGCGATGGCTGCGGGGGTCTTTTCACCTTCCCCGGCCTTGGGCGCGGGGGGGGTGTAGCTATTGGAGTTTGTGTTGGTAGTCATTGAATAAGGCGAGAGACCCGAGCCGCATTGTAGAATGCCCTCTGTTTTGCCCACTAGACACACAGCAGCACCATGAAGTTGATCGCCCAATTGCTCATCGCCGCCACTGCGGCAGCCTCGCCCTTTTTCGCTTTTGCTTCGGACGCTGCGGCGCCTGCAGCCGAGCATGCTTCGGCCCCGATGACCCCTGCCGAAGCCAAAGCAGTGAAGCCGGATTTGGCTAAGGGCGAAGCCAGTTTTGGCACCGTCTGCGCGGCCTGCCACGGGGCGGACGGCAATTCAGGCTCGCCAGCCTACCCCAAGCTTGCGCAACAGCATCCACAGTATTTGGTCAAGCAATTGGAAGAATTCAAGTCTGGCAAGCGCAACAACGCCATCATGAAAGGCTT
Source organism: Rhodoferax sp. (assembly GCA_039924745.1). GTDB lineage: Bacteria > Pseudomonadota > Gammaproteobacteria > Burkholderiales > Burkholderiaceae_C > Allorhodoferax. The sequence continues at coordinate 4,432 of JBDTAG010000440.1, read as the reverse complement.
TGCTTCGGCTTTGTCAGAGGAGGATATGCGCAATATTGCCTTTTGGGTAAGCAGCAAAAAAGCGAAACCGGGGTTCGCCACTGACAAGACCTTGGTGCAAATGGGCGAGCGTATTTACCGCGGTGGCATTGCAGACCGTCAAGTGCCTGCCTGCGCCGGTTGCCACAGCCCAAATGGCGCCGGCATTCCGGCACAGTACCCACGAATTGGCAGTCAGCATGCGGAATACGTTGCGGCTCAGTTGACCGCATTCCGTGACGGTGTACGCAAAAACAGCACACAAATGACGCAGGTTGCCGCTAAATTGAATGATCGCGAAATCAAGGCGGTTTCAGATTACATCGCGGGATTGCGTTAACTAAATTCCCGTTTATTTGCTGGCAGCGTGGGTTCCTTGCGGAACCAATCGCTGCCAAGAGTCCCTAAAGGGGCAGAGACATCTCTTGATGTTTCTGCCCTTTTTTGATTTGTGCGTAAGAATTTGGGTTTTCGGCCGACCAAGATCTAAACGAGGAAATACTCCATGCTGATCAAAACCCAAGATAGCGGTTTCAACCACCCCCTGCCTAGTGAAATCACCAATCGACTCCATTACGAAGGCAGGCGCGATCTTTTGAAAATGATGGCGACGGGCTTGGCAGGCGGCGCTATGGCTACGTGGGCGAGCCGACAGGCACTGGCAGAGGCAATACCCCGTCCCGGCAAGCTACAGGCGTTGGCTTCCCGGCCGTCGTCGGTAGCTGGCGCTATGTCTACTGAAACGCCGACTGCCTACAAAGACGCGAGCAGCTATAACAATTTTTATGAATTTGGAACCGATAAATCGGACCCCGCGGCCAACGCCCACACACTCAAGACCAGCCCTTGGACGGTTGAAATAGAAGGCATGGTCAAAAAGCCGGGCAAGCTGGCGTTGGAAGATTTGCTAAAGCTCAGTCCGATGGAGGAGCGCCTGTATCGCTTGCGCTGTGTTGAGGGTTGGTCCATGGTCATTCCATGGGTGGGCTATTCACTAGCAGACCTTATCAAGCATGTAGAGCCTTTGGGCAGTGCAAAATATGTTGAGTTTGTGACCTTGGCAGACCCCAAGACAATGCCGTTTGTCGGCTCACGTGTGCTGGATTGGCCCTACGTCGAAGGCTTGCGTATGGACGAAGCGATGCATCCCCTGACCTTGTTGACCTTTGGTATGTATGGAGAGGTGCTTCCCAACCAGAGCGGAGCACCGGTGCGTGTCGTGGTGCCGTGGAAATATGGTTTCAAGAGCGGCAAGAGCATCGTAAAAATTCGCTTTACAGACAAACTTCCGGCAACTGCCTGGAACAAGGCGGCAGCCAATGAGTACGGCTTCTATTCCAACGTCAATCCCAATGTGGACCATCCACGCTGGAGTCAGGCCACGGAACGGCGCATTGGCGAAGGCGGTTTGTTTGCCAAAAGACGCAAGACCTTGATGTTCAATGGCTACGAAGCCCAGGTCGGTCAGCTCTATGCTGGCATGGATCTGAAGAAGTTTTTCTGAGCCCTTCATGCGCGCTCGCATAAACCGGTATCTTTCCAATCGCTTTGCCAAGCCGATCGCGTTTGCTCTAGGGCTTTTACCTTTTGTTTGGCTGGTGGCAGCGGCCGTGTTCGATTGGTTGGGTGCCAATCCAGCAGAGGCGCTGGAGCGATCATCTGGCGATTGGACGCTGCGCATGCTCTGTGTGGTTCTGGCCATTACGCCAGTGCGCACTATCGCGGGATTGACTTCTCTGGCGCGATTCAGGCGTATGGCCGGGCTATTTGTGTATTTTTACGCCGTTTTGCATCTGCTGGCCTATAGTTGGTTTGACATGGGCTTTGAATTGGCAGACATCGCCAAAGACATCGTCAAAAGACCATTTATTTTGGTTGGTTTTACTGCAGTTGTCCTGTTGACTCCATTGGCTTTAACCTCGTTTAACCGGGCAATCAAAGCCTTGGGGGGGAAACGCTGGCAGATGCTTCACCGTCTGGTGTATGCGGTGGCGGTTTTGGCCGTGGTGCACTTCTTCTGGATGCGGGCAGGTAAGCACAACTTTGCCGAAGTAGCGGTATATGCCGCGATTTTGGGAAGCTTGTTAGGCTGGCGCGCGGTAAACGCTGTTAGGAAAAGAGCCTTCAAGCCCTCGTCCAATCTGCGGACTCAGCTATAAAAACTATAGCGGTCACTATTGAGCGCTTGTGGGGCGTTGGCTGCCGATTTGCTCGGAGCAGGCGCAGTGGGCTTGGCAGGCAAATAGAGTGAACCGGTCTGGCCGCAGCCTACCAGCGTTGACGTACAGGCACCAAGGACGAGCGCACTGACTAGAATTTGCTTTGCGAAGATCAACATGGTGAAAATTGTACTTAATGACTGATTCTGAATACATGGACGCGGCTGACGCTTTGCTGCAGTCGGTTGAAGCAAGCTGCGACCGCATCAACGACGAAACCGATGCGGACTTGGACAACCAACGGGTTGGCAGCATGGTAACCATTACCTTTGCCAACCGTAGCCAGATTGTTATCAACCAACAAAAACCTTTGCACGAAATTTGGCTGGCAACCAAGGCGGGTGGGTTTCACTACCGCTGGCAGGATGGTCTTTGGCAAGACACCAAAGGGCAGGGCGAGTTTTTTGATGCCCTCACCCTAAATGCAAGCGCCCAGTCTGGTGAATCCTTGCACTTTCTAGCTTGATCAGTTTCTAAAGAGGTCAAGAATTTTTTTCTTTTCTTCAGCAGGAGGCAGTGGCACGGTCAGCGCCTCGGGCTTTTCGTCCATTCCTACCGCTGACACCCCAGAGCTCTTGGCGTATTCATCGTAGAACCATTCGCCATCGACGTGGACTACGCCCTCGGGCACAGCAGGCTCGTTGACCGGTACGCCTTTGAGTGCTGTTTCCATGAAGGAGATCCAAACGGGGAGTGCCAAGCCACCACCTGTTTCACGATCGCCTAGTTTGCGTGGCGTATCGTAGCCAATCCAGGTGATCGCCGTCAGTGTCGGGTTGTAGCCCGCAAACCAAGCATCCAGAGAGTCATTGGTCGTGCCAGTTTTGCCGTAGATGTCGGGGCGTTTGAGCATCGCCTGCGCGCGCGCCGCAGTGCCCGAGCGGGTGACCTCTTGTAGCAAGCTTGACATCATGAATGCATTGCGAGCGTCTATCACTCGTTGGGTGTTCGCCAGAACGGGAGGCTTGGTCTCCGCAAGCACCTTGCCACGCTGTTCGCTGACTTTTGAGATGATCCATGGATTCACACGGTATCCGGTATTCGCAAAGGTTGAATAGGCAACAGCCATTTGCATTGGCGTTACAGATCCAGCGCCCAGAGCCATGGTCAGGTAGGCGGGATGCCTTTCAGCATCGAATCCAAATCGGGTGATCCAATCCTGGGCGTACTGGGTGCCGATAGACCGCAGAATTTGGATGGAGATCATGTTCTTGGATTTGGCCAACCCGCGCCGCATGGTCATGGGGCCTTCGAACTTGCCGTCGTAATTCTTGGGTTCCCAGGGCTGGCCTCCGGTGACTCCTGCATCAAAGAACAATGGCGCATCATTGATGACCGTTGCAGCTGTGAAGCCCTTTTCCAGCGCTGCTGAATATATAAAAGGCTTGAAACTGGATCCAGGTTGTCGCCAAGCCTGGGTTACATGGTTGAATTTATTCTTTGCAAAGTCAAACCCGCCTACCAATGCCTTGATGGACCCGTCGCGTGGGTCAATGGCTACAAATGCACCTTCAACTTCGGGTAGTTGGGTGATTTCCCACGTGTCTTTGACGGTTTTGGAAACCCGAATCACCGCGCCGGGACGCAATTTGATATTGGGCGGCGCCTTTTCGGAAAGTCCCGATTGCGCCGGTTTTAGCCCGTCACCAACGATTTCCACCAGCTCGCCCCCCGAACGCATCGCCTTGATTTTCTTAGGCCCCGCTTCTAATACGACGGCTGACATGACATCGCCATTATCGGGGTGGTCATCCAAAATTTCGTCAACGGCCTCTTCCACTTCGTTCGCGTTGTTGGGCAAGACGGCAAATTTCTCCGGGCCACGGTAAATTTGACGCCGTTCGAAATCCATAATGCCGCGCCGCAGCGCCTTGTATGCAACGTTTTGGTCGGCACTACTCACCGTCGTGTGCACGTCCAATCCCCGGGTATATGTTTCGTCGCCGTATTGTGCGTACATCAACTGTCGCACCATTTCTGCAACATAGTCTGCATGGACTTGGGTGTAGTTGGCACCCGATTTAACATTTAACTCTTGGGCCTTGGCTTCTTCGGCCTCTTTGCTCGTGATAAATCCATTTTCCAGCATGCGATCGATGATGTAACGCTGCCGAATGCGCGCCCGTTGGGGGTTGCTGATGGGGTTATAGGCGGACGGGGCTTTGGGCAAACCAGCCAGCATCGCTGCTTCTGCA
>JBDTAG010000439.1:0-2783 GCA_039924745.1 Rhodoferax sp. | reverse complement strand
CGCGATAGTGGCAACTACGAAACCTTTCGCCGCTGGCATGTCGTTCCCGATGAGGCGGGTCTGCAATTGCCTGACCAGGAAATTTTGTTGTTTGAAGCGAAAGAGCAGATTCCTGATATCGAGGTAGATGAGCACATCGAAGAAGTCGTGGCTTCCGTGCCAATTGGCCGTATTGGTGCTATGGCTGCCAAGCAGGTCATCTTGCAGAAAATTCGCGACGCCGAGCGGGAGATGTTGCTCAACGACTTCATGTCACGCGGTGAAAAGATCTTTGTTGGCACCGTAAAGCGCATGGACAAAGGCGATCTGATTGTTGAAAGTGGTCGGGTCGAAGGCCGCCTGCGTCGCAGCGAAATGATCCCAAAGGAAAACTTGCGCACTGGTGACCGTGTACGCGCCATGATCATGGAAGTGGACTTGACATTGCGTGGCGCACCCATCGTGTTGTCCCGCTCGTCCCCTGAGTTCATGATTGAATTGTTCCGCCAGGAAGTGCCGGAGATCGAACAAGGTTTGCTAGAAATCAAATCCTGCGCCCGTGATCCAGGTTCGCGCGCCAAGATCGCGGTTCTGTCGCACGACAAGCGCGTTGACCCAATCGGCACCTGTGTAGGCGTGCGTGGCACCCGAGTCAACGGTGTGACCAATGAATTGGCTGGTGAGCGTGTTGACATTGTGCTGTGGAGCGAAGACCCAGCCCAGTTCGTGATTGGCGCCTTGGCACCAGCCAACGTGTCGAGCATCGTGGTGGACGAAGAGCGCCACGCAATGGATGTGGTGGTGGATGAAGAAAATCTGGCTATTGCCATTGGCCGTGGTGGGCAGAATGTGCGCTTGGCCTCCGACCTGACCGGTTGGCGCATCAATATTCTGGATGCTGCAGAGTCTGCCCAGAAGCAGGCTAGCGAAACCGACCAAGGCCGCAAGTTGTTCATGGAAAAGCTAGATGTGGACGAAGAAATCGCCGACATCCTGATCTCCGAAGGTTTCACCAGTCTGGAAGAAGTGGCTTATGTGCCGCTGCAGGAAATGCTGGAGATAGAAAGCTTCGACGAAGAGACTGTTACCGAGCTGCGCACCCGTGCCAAAAACGCGTTGTTGACCATGGAAATCGCGCACGAAGAGAGCGTGGAAGAAGTGTCGCAAGACCTGCGTGACTTGCAGGGTCTTACGCCTGAATTGATCGGCAAATTGGCCGACAATGGCGTACACACACTCGACGATTTAGCCGATCTGGCTGTTGACGAGCTCACCGATATTACTGGTCAGTCTGCTGATGAAGCCAAGACCCTGATCATGAAGGCGCGCGAACATTGGTTTACCGATGAAGCCGCTTCTCAAGAGTAATGGTTATGTAAATTAAATTTCAGTTAAGGCTAACAACTGCCCACTTGGCAGTTGGGTTGCCGCCAAAGGTTACACAACAAATGTCCAGTACGACCGTCGCCGAATTCGCAAACGAACTCAAAAAATCCACTGAAACGCTACTTGAGCAGTTGAAGTCCGCAGGAGTCGCAAAAGCGGCTGCCTCCGATGTTTTGACCGACTCTGACAAACACAGTCTGCTGAACTTTCTGCAGACTGCGCATGGCACCAACAGCCTGGATCGCAAGAAGATTACTTTGGTCAAGAAGCAGACTACAGAAATCAAGCAAGCAGATTCCACGGGTAAGGCCCGAACCATTCAGGTGGAAGTGCGTAAAAAGCGTACGTTTATCCGTCGCGACGACGATGTGGCGGTTGCGTCTGAGACAGTGGAGCCCGAAGTCGTAGCCGCAGCACCTGCACTACCGCTTATCGACAACGCAGAGCTTGCGCGCCGCGAAGAAGAAGCTCGCCGTCAGGCAGAACTGATTCGCCGCCAGGAAGAAGAACTGGTTCAGCGTCGCCGTGATCGCGAAGAACAGGAAACACGTGCTCGTGAGGTGGCTGAAAAAGCCGCGTCCGAATTGCAAGCACAACAGGCTGCTGAAGCCAATAAGAAAGTCAAGACCGAAGCAGCTGGTGAAGCAGCCGAAGCTCGGGCCCAAGCCGAGGCGGCTGAAGCAGCCCGTGCCGCCGCTGTGGCGCTTGAAAAATCCGCTGCTGCAGCCGCTGCATCCAAAGCGATTGCCGATGAGGAAGTGGCCCGTGCCGCAGATCTGGGCGATCGCCGCCGCAAGGCAGAAGCAGAGGCAGCCGCAATTCGTTCCATGATGTCCGCTCCGAAGCGTGTTCTGGTAGCCCACAAGCCCGAGCCAGTAAAGGCACCGGCAGTAGACCCCAAGGCGATCAAAGGAACGCTTCATAAACCTGCAGCCGGTTCAACCGTTGCAAAGCCTGCCAAGCCCGGAACGACTACTGCTCCCGCTCCGGGCGCAGGCGCTGGCAAAGAGGTCAAATCAGCCAAGCTATCCAGCAGCTGGGCAGGCGATCCTGCCAAGAAAAAGGCAATTCCCACACGTGGGGATACCGGCGCGGGTGCTGGTCGCTCGACCAACTGGCGTGCTGGCCCGCGTGGCCGCCGCGGCAGCAACGATCGGGATCGCGACCACCACCAAGTTGCATCGGCACCTGTCGAGGCGCGCGTGTTCGAAGTCCATGTGCCCGAGACCATCACGGTTGCCGAGTTGGCACACAAAATGGCGGTCAAGGCATCCGAAGTCATCAAGCATTTGATGAAGCTCGGCCAGATGTGCACGATTAACCAGGTGCTGGACCAGGAAACCGCCATGATTTTGGTGGAAGAAATGGGCCACAAGGCGTTTGCCGCCGAACTGGACGACCCTGAAGCGCTGTTGGCC
>JBDTAG010000438.1:0-3136 GCA_039924745.1 Rhodoferax sp. | reverse complement strand
CGCTGCGCGATACCGTCCGCAGCTTCCATGGCATCGAGGCGGCTGGAATACAGCGGACCGATAGTCTCCGCTTTGCGCGGCGTTGTGGCTTTGCGTTTGGTGTGTTTGCTGGCGCCAGCGTGGCCATGGCTTGCGGGCGCTTTGCTTAAGCCTTTTGTGCTGCTAGCCCTCGCAGATACTGAAGATAACGCTATTATTAATATAGCAAATAATTGAAAAATACGGTTCACGGCAGAGGAAAGGTTCACAGGATTCGTGGCGGCCAGGGCAGAGAGCGGAACTCGCGTTGCAGTGTACCCAGTTGCTGTGCCTGGGCATGGCGGGCATATCGCCACGCTTCCATGCGCAGCAGCCACTGCGCAATGGCGGCCACATCAGCATTGTCGGCCCCGATGTGGGTCTGCAGCAACGCAGCAATCTGCCGCGGTGGCGCTGTCTCAGGCAGCTGCAAACCTGCTTTGCGCAAACGCAGTGTGGCACCGTGCAGCATGCGCAGCCAAGGGTCTTGCCGGTGCCGTTCCCACAGCGTCCAGGCAGCGCCCACTGTGCTGGCAAACACGACCAGTGCGATCAGCACATACGTCAGGTCTTCCCAGCTGGGTGATTCGAAACCCAGATTGCGCAGCAGGTCCAGTTGCTTGCTTTGCGAATAGTTCAGAACCCACTGGTTCCAGCGGTTGTTGGTCGCTTCCCACAGGGTGCGCAAATTCAACGCGAACTGCGGGTTGACGTTGAGCAGTGCCTGTGTGATGGCGTTGCGGGGCGCGGCCAGGCGGGTTACGGTGCCGGTGCGCCCTGGAGCCACGGCCGATGTGGGGTCTACGCGCACCCAACCCCGGTCTGGCATCCAGACTTCGGACCAGGCATGGGCATCGCTTTGGCGTACCGTCCAGTAGCCGTCTATGGCATTGAGGTCGCCACCTTGGTAACCGGTCACGATGCGTGCGGGAATGTTCATGGCACGCATCAGCAGCACAAAGCTGGACGCAATGTGCTCACAAAAACCCATTTTTTTATCGAACCAGAATTCATCTGCGGTGTTCGGTCCAAAGACACCGGGGTCCAGCGTGTAGGTGTAGCCGCCGGTGCGCAGGCGTTCCAAAACCCGGTTGACCAATGCCTCGGTGTCGGCGCCCTGGTTGCGCGGATCGTTCAAAATCTCCGCGGCCAGCTGGCGGGTGCGGGGGTTGTAGTTGGCGGGTAGTGCCACGTACTCTTGCAGATACGCACCGCGGCGCAGTGGCCCATGGCGGAAACTGGTGTGGCTTTGCGCCCTGTAACGCACGAGGTCGGTCACGGGGCGGTCGGCGACCCACTGCAACTCGGGCGTCATGGTGATGCGAAATCCTTCAATTGCGGGCTTGGTGTCGGCTGCATCCAATACCAATATCCAAGGCTTGTTGTTCGGCTCCAATGTGACTTGGTATGAATAGGCCGTACCTTGCACCTCTAGTTGGGCAATAGCGGCTGCCCTAGCCGGCAGAAACGGTTGCGGAGGTCCCCATTCCCGGCCATCAAAACTTGCCAGCACAGGACCTCTGAAATACATGTCGGACATGCGCGGCGTGGGGCCGTCAAAGCGGACACGCAGCGCCACACTGTCGTCCAGCGCCAGGCTGGCAATCGTGCCGACCTGCATGCTGCTGGACAGGCCAGTGCGCCCGGTCATGGCGTCGCCGGGTACGCCCCACAGCGGTGCAATCCGCGGGAACAGCAAAAACAGAGCCACCATGATCGGTGCACCCAACAGAGCCATCCAGCTCGCCGTCTTGGCCGCTTGCATCAATGGCGGGCGCCCCACCGGCATGTGGCTATTGACCAGTGCGGTCAGCAGGCCCAGCAAGCCCACCAGCATGGCCAGTGCAGTCAGCAGGCTTTGCGAGAAAAAGAAATTGCTCAGGAGCGTGAAAAAGCCCAGAAAGAAAATCACAAACGTGTCCCGCTGGCCGCGCATCTCCAGCGTTTTGAGACTCAGCAAGACGACGACATAGGTAACACCCGCATCGCGCCCCAGCAGCGTGTGGTGCGTGTAATAGGTGGCGCCGGTGGCCACGACAAGAAGCCCGAGCAACCACCAGCGCGCGGGCAGCGTAAAACCGCGTACCGCCAGATAAGCGCGCCACAGCAGCAGGGCGGTGGCCATGGCGCTGCACCACAGGGGCAGGTTGCTGACTTGGGGCGCAATCACCCAGGCGATGACGGCCAGCAGGAACAGCGTATCGCGCGCTTCGCGGGGGAGATTTTTTAGCGTTTGCAGCATGTCACGTGTCGGCTGTGCTGGTGTGCGTCAGCGCCAAAGCTTGCAGGCAATTGCGACGGTGGGCTTCACCACTGCCGGGCGCGATGTCTTGGCCGCCCAAACGCAACCCGTAGTGCAAGCCTTGTTTGTCCGCTAACAGCACCCAGGCGCACAGGCGCGACACCGCCTGCTCCAATGCAGCACCACCAGCCGTGGCGCCTGCAATGCCGGTGTGGGCCAGGTCCAGCCACAACTCAAACCGCTGCACCTGCTGCGCATCGCGGCTGATCAACTCATCGGTCTTGGCGGCTTTCTTCCAGACGACCAGCTTCAAAGGGTCGCCACGGCGATAGGCGCGCACGCCATCGAACTCGCCTGTGCTTTGGCGCTGCACTGCCGCTTGGCCGCCGGCCCGGGCCTCGCCATGAGGAAGAGGCGGCGGGTGTAGTTCGGGAGCAGGGTAAACCAGCACTTGCGCGGCCGGGCGCCACACCGTCCAGACCCTGAAAGTGCCTAGCGGAAAGCGTGTCTCAGCGGTGAGCACGGGTACACGGTGTAAACCCCGACGCTGTGCCGGGAAGGCGACCTGTACCTTGGCGCGGCCCTGGGCTGGTACATCGGTCCAGCTCCAGTGCTGGGTGCCCAAGACTGCCAGGCCAATGCCATAGCGTACGGTGCGCCGTTCGCTCAAAAGGTTTACGTCAATGGTGACGTTAGCCCCCGAAAAATGGTCTTCTGGCGCTATCAAAGTCATAGTAATTCCGCGCAGCGTGCTGTGGCACACGTGCATGGCAACCACCGCGCTGCCGGTCAACAAAAAAGTCAGCACGTACCCAAGGTTCAATTGGTAGTTGATGGACGCGACCAGCAACACCAGCAAAGTTGCTCCCAGCATGA
>JBDTAG010000437.1:0-2972 GCA_039924745.1 Rhodoferax sp. | reverse complement strand
CACACCGTCCTTGGTCACGGTAGGGGCGCCGAACGAGCGCTCCAGAACCACGTTACGGCCCTTGGGGCCCAGGGTCACTTTGACCGCGTTGGCCAAAATGTTTACGCCTTCAACCATGCGTGCGCGGGCTTCGCCGCCGAAAACTACGTCTTTTGCTGCCATGTTATGACTCCTAATTGGTGAAATGAACCGCTAGCCCTCGTAAACATTACGTGACTAGCTATTAATTTGATAGTGACTTGATTTATTTTTCGACGACGGCAAAGAGGTCGTCTTCTTTCATGACCAACAGCTCGTCGCCGTCGACCTTGACGGTCTGGCCGCTGTACTTACCAAACAAAACGCGGTCACCGACCTTGACGTTCATGGCCAGCAGCTCGCCCTTGTCGTTCTTCTTGCCTGGGCCAACGGCCAAGACTTCGCCTTGATCAGGCTTTTCAGCAGCGCTGTCCGGGATGACGATGCCGGAAGCAGTTTTGGTTTCGTTTTCGACGCGTTTAACAATCACGCGGTCTGCCAATGGACGCAGTTTCATGGGTAATCTCCTGGTTTTAGAAACAATTACAAACTCAAACTCGCACCAACTTGTAGAAGTTGGCACTCATTAACTTTCGGTTCGGGGTGGTGTTAGCACTCAGTACCGTTGAGTGCTAATGATAAGGCCATTTCAGAACTTTTCAAGGCCAAGGGATGTAAGGGTGGTGTCCGCAACAGAGTTTTTGGTGGCGTTGGTGGCCATCGCATTGGCGATTTTTGGTACCAAAGGCGGGGACTATGCAATACTTTGACCTCAAACCGCAGGCAACCCGTGGCCCAAAACACCAGGGTGTGTAACGAATAGCAAAATTTGTGTGCTCTGAGGAGAGTTTGGTTGGAAAACTTGACGCAATATCAGACCGCACACCAGTACAGTGGAAACAGACAGCGCCTGATCGGGCTGATGGCTACCCTGCTGATTTGTCTCTGGTGCTTTGTGGGACTTTGGTCCATGTGGGAACGCAATAGCGTCCTCTCATCGACCACGCAGTACCTTCAGCAACTGACCACAGCGGTACAAGAGCAGTCCCGTGGTCTGTTCAAGGAAGCCGAAACTTCGTTGGTAGTTGCCAAACATTGGATGGCAGAGCACCCCAATACGGATCCGGGGACCGACAAGGATTTCATAAATCTTGTAGAGCAATTGCGCAAAACCTCGGATGGTCTGTTGGATATTCGCATGGTGACGCATCAGGGAATACTGCGCTACATACCCGACCGAGGGCAGACCCACCAAACCAATGTATCCGATCGGGACTACTTTCAGGTTCAGTTAGACCCGTTGACCCAAGGCTATTTTGTTGCCAAACCTGTTTTCAGCAGAGTCACCAAAAAGTGGGGTATCCCCATATCGATGTCGGTTGAGCGCGCGGGGGGCGACGTGGCGGTGGTGTTTGTAGCGATTGAACTCGACAGAATTGGCGCAACATTTGAAGCAGAGCGAGTCAAACCGAACGGATCGATATCCATCTTGCGGACGACGGACGCGACGGTCATGTTTCGCAGTCCGTTGGACGTCAAAGTGCTGGGTACTTCCATTGCGCAAAGTGCATCGTGGCAACAGCACCTGAGCCTTTCCCCAAAGGGAACTTATGTGACGAATCAAGGATATGTCGATGGACTGGCCCGGTTGGTTGCGTTTGACAGAGTACCCGGTTATCCCCTGGTCGTAGCGGTCACCGCCGAAATGGATGAACTGCTAAGCGCATGGCGTCTGCATACAGCGATCCTGTCAGTGGCGGCTTTCGTGGTCTCGGTTTTTTGCTTGATCATGGGCAAGTTTCTATTGGCGTCCATGTCGTCAGAAGCATCGGCACGCTACCGCCTCGAACGCTTGTCGCAAAGCCTGCCGGGCGCGATTTATCAATACCAAATGTTTCCTGACGGGCATTCAAGCTTCCCATATGCCAGTGAAGGAATTCGTGACATCTACGAGTTCACGGCGGAAGAGGTTCAGCAAGACGCAGCGGGGGCGCTTGGACGTATACATCCTGACGACCTGGAAACGGTGGTTGCCAGCATTCAGCAGTCGGCATCTCGGTTGGAAATTTGGCAACTTGAATACAGAGTCCAGCTTCCAAAAGGCGGAACTCGCTGGCTCATGGGGCAAGCAAGGCCCGAAAAACTGGCGAACGGTAGCGTTCTTTGGCATGGATACATCCACGACATGACGGCGCAAAAGCATCTGGAGCAGGAACTTAGCCGCAAGATGCAGGAACTGGACGTCATCCTGGACAATTCCAGCGTTGGATTTTCGTTGGTCAAAAATCGGAAACAGGTCTGGGCCAATCGCCGCCTGGCCGAGATGCTGGGCTACTCCTTGGAGGAGATGCAGTGTAGCAACACCCAGTTGTTCTACTTTGTTGAGGCAGACTACGATGCAATCCGGCACGAAGCCTACCCTGTCTTGCTAGTCGGTGAGCGCTACACCTGCGAGATTACGCTGCGGCAAAAAAGCGGATCTGCTTTGCCCTTGCGCATGTCAGGCAAAGCCGTTGATCCGCGCAATCTGGATGTGGGCACTATTTGGGTGTTTGAAGATATTTCAGAGCAAAAGCAAGCCGCACAGGAACTGCGCGATGCCAAAGACAAGGCCGAAGCCGCAAACGTCGCCAAGAGCCAGTTTTTGGCCACCATGAGCCATGAAATCCGCACCCCGATGAATGGCATTTTGGGTATGGCGCAGTTGCTGTTGCAACCCAATATTTTGGACAGCTCCCGAGACGATTGTGTCCGAACCATCCTCATGTCCGGCAAGTCGCTGATGACTTTGCTGAATGACATTCTGGATCTATCAAAGGTTGAAGCCGGAAAGATGGCTCTTGAGGTGACAGCCTTCCAACCCAAACAGATACTGCAGGACATCGGCGTATTGTTTGGGGAAACTGCAGTTGGCAACGGGCTGCAGGTTGTGTCCGACTGGAAAGGAAGTGCCG
>JBDTAG010000436.1:0-8138 GCA_039924745.1 Rhodoferax sp. | reverse complement strand
TACTCCGCTCAAAGACGGTGAAGTGGCTGAGTCCCGCGACGTGCGTTTTCGCACCGTGGGCGACATCACCTGCACTTGCCCGGTAGACAGCCTGGCCGCCACGGCAGCTGACATCGTGGTTGAGACGCTGGCGGCAGACGTCAGCGAACGCGGCGCCACCCGCATGGACGACAAAACATCTGAAGCTTCGATGGAAAAGCGCAAAAAGGACGGGTACTTTTAAACCCCGGATCGGGCAGGCGGGGCACTCTACTCCGCGAATGTCCCCCGGCCTGCGGCCTCCTCCTTTATTTCGCTGCGCAGAGCGCCCCACCTTCCCAATCCTAGCCACCTGTGCTGGAAAGTGATATTTAATATGATAGATACTATAAATTTGATAGCTACACCCGCATATTCCACGAGGGCTAGCAGCCAGAATGGCTCAAACGTCGATACGCAAAGCGCGTTGCGCTTTATCACTTGCGGCAGCGTGGACGATGGAAAAAGCACGCTGATTGGCCGCCTGCTGGTCGACAGCCGCTCGGTGATGTTGGACCAACTGGCCAACGTGTCCAAGAGCGGCGAGGCCGACTTGGCTTTGTTCACCGATGGCCTCTCTGCAGAGCGCGAACAAGGCATCACGATCGACGTGGCCTACCGCTACTTTGCCACCCCAACCCGCAAGTTCATCATTGGCGATGCGCCGGGCCACGTGCAATACACCCGCAACATGGTCACCGCCGCCAGCAGCGCCCACGCCGCCGTGGTGCTGGTGGATGCCACCAAGCTGAAGTGGCAAGAGTCTGGTCCATTGGAGCTGCTGCAGCAAACCCGCCGCCATTCGTTGCTGGTCAACCTGCTGCGCGTGCCCAGCATCGTGTTTGCCGTCAACAAGCTGGACGCGCTGGAAAGCGCCGGCAAGCCCGAGACCGCAGGCAACGCCGCCAAGGCCTTTGCCAAGATCAGCGAAGCGCTGCAGGTGTTTGCCGCGCATGCTGGTATTGCCGTCACAGCCATCGTCCCCATTTCGGCCCTGAAGGGTGACAACGTGGTGCACTCCACACCCGACTGGTGCGGCTACACCGGCCCCAGCCTGCTGGAGTTGCTGGAGCAATTGCCGGTCACCGCTGCCGAGACCGACGTGCCGTTTGCCTTCCCGGTGCAATGGGTAGAAAAGTTCTCCTCGTCCAGCGACACCAGTCAGGGCCGCCGCGTGTTCTGGGGCCGTGTGGCGACCGGCACCGTGCAGCCCGGCGACACGATTTCCATATTGCCCAGCGGCCAGACAGCCAAGATAGCCCAGGTGCTGAATCACGCGCGCATTCCAAAGAATGTTGGTGCGGGCCACAGTGCCGGTATCGTGCTGGACCGCGAAGTAGATGTGTCGCGCGGCGACTGGTTACTGGCATCGAACGATGCGCCCAGCCACTTCGAGACCACCCGCGAGATCAAGGCAACGGTCTGCTGGATGGACGATGAGCCGCTGGTTGCGGGGCGTGTTTATTGGGCGCTGCATGGGCACCGCTGGATCAAGGCCAAGGTCAAACGCATCGTCCACAGCTTGGACATCAACACGCTGGAGGAGCACGATGCAACCCAGATCGAGCCCAACGCCATTGGCCACATCGAACTCAGTCTGCAAGAGCCTATTGCCGCCCTGCCCTACAGTCAGTCGCGCATTTTGGGCGCGCTGATTTTGGTCGATACGGCCAGTCACAAGACCTCGGGCGCATTGTTGTTGAACTGATCTGCAACAATCTCTGGGGTAATAAGCCCAACCCCGTGACACGCCGGGGTGCAAAAAGCCAATAAAATCAAGAGCTTTGTTAAATCTCTTCCCGCACTAGAAACCAAAATGACCCATACCGTCACAGAAGCCTGCATCAAGTGCAAGTACACCGATTGCGTCGACGTTTGCCCCGTGGATTGCTTCCGCGAAGGCCCCAACTTCTTGACCATCGACCCTGATGAATGCATCGACTGTGCGGTGTGCATCCCCGAGTGCCCGGTCAATGCGATCTATGCCGAAGAGGATGTGCCCAGCGACCAGCGCCACATGACGGCTTTGAACGCCGAGTTGGCCAAGTTGCCGTCCTGGAAAAGCATCACCAAGCGCAAGGCCGAGCTGCCCGAAGCGGAAGAGTGGAAAGACAAGACTGGCAAACTGGACCATTTGATCCGCTGAACTGCTTAGGTATTGCACCGTGACCATAGAGACCGATGCCCTCATCGTAGGCGCAGGTCCGGTGGGCTTGTTCCAGGTGTTTGAGCTGGGGCTGCTCGAAGTCAAAGCCCATGTCATCGATTCTCTGCCCTACCCCGGTGGCCAATGCGTGGAGTTGTACCCCGACAAGCCCATTTACGATATTCCGGCGGTGCCGGTCTGCACAGGCCGTGAACTGACGGAAAAGCTGCTCAAACAGATTGCGCCGTTTGATGCGACTATTCACTATGGTCAAGAGGTCAGTACCGTTGAAAAGCAGGCGGACGATCGCTTTTTGGTTGAAACCAACGTAGGCAGTCGTTTTTTAACCAAGACGCTGTTCATTGCAGGCGGAGTGGGCGCGTTTCAGCCGCGCAAGTTGCAAGTCGAAGGTGTGGACAAGTTTCAAGGTGGCCAACTGTCGTACCACGTACGCAATCCGGCAGACTATGCAGGTAAGGACATTGTCATCGTTGGCGGTGACGATTCAGCACTGGACTGGGCACTGCACTTCTGTGCGGGCAACCCTGATGGCAACCCACACAAGGCCAAAAGCGTCATTCTGCTGCACCGCCGCGACGGTTTCAACGCAGCACCCGCCACCATCAGCAAAATGCGCGCGTTGTGTGACGCGCAGCAGATGCAGTTGGTAGTCGGCCAGGTCACAGGCTTTGAAGAATCGACAGGCGGACTGTTGAGCCAACTCAAAGTCACCGGCCCGGATGGTGTGACCCGACTTGTTCCGCTGGACATGCTGCTGGTGTTCTTTGGCTTATCACCCAAGCTCGGACCGATTGCCAATTGGGGCCTGGATATTGAGCGCAAACAACTAGCAGTCAACACCGAAACCTTTTCAACCAATGTGCCCGGTATTTTTGCGGTGGGTGACATCAACAACTACCCCGGCAAGAAGAAGCTCATCGTCTGCGGTTTCCACGAATGCGTGCTGGCCGCCTTTGGAGCGATGCCTTTTATCTTCCCCGATAAAAAAGTCATGTTGCAATACACAACCACTAGCCCAAAATTACACAAGTTGCTGGGTGTTGCGCCGCAGTTTGTGGACGATGCAACAAATTGATTTGCACCGTATTTTCAAAAATCTGCGCTCACCTTCAAAAACCCAAATTTTCCACGCTATAATTTGAGGCTTCATTCCTCGATAGCTCAGTTGGTAGAGCGCCGGACTGTTAATCCGTAGGTCCCTGGTTCGAGCCCAGGTCGAGGAGCCAAAATTCAAAAACCCACCATCGCAAGATAGTGGGTTTTTTGTTTTCTGACTCACCTTGCAGAGAGAGAACTTATGTTTGATAAAAAAGGCCAGTGGATTCCGCTTGAGACCTTCGACGATTTTGACAATGGCCTGTCAGACTTGATCGAACTGTGGTCCTCAGAAACTGCATCTAAAGCGGTTAAAGACTCGGCATTCGCGCATTTCAAAGAAGACCTGGAAGCAGCCACGCTGCAATGGATCGACAACAAAGCCAAGTCCAAAAAATACGCAGCCATTGCGCAAGAGCTGGCCGAGTTTGAAGAAGTGTTGAAACAAGGCTAAGACCCTGCCCGCCCGTGGCACGCTTGTTGTGTTTCAACAAACCTTACGGGGTGCTCAGCCAGTTCACGCCTGAGGGCCAATGGCGCGCCCTAAAGGACTTCATAGACGTGCCGAATGTCTATGTTGCGGGTCGCCTGGATGCCGACAGCGAAGGCCTGCTGCTGCTGACGGACGATGGCCAACTCCAGGCGCGCATTGCCGATCCGCGCTTCAAGATGGAAAAGACCTATTGGGTGCAGGTTGAGGGCATCCCCGACGAGGCTGCGTTGGAAACTTTGCGCACCGGCGTGCAGCTCAAAGACGGGCCAACCCTGCCAGCCCGTGCCCGCGTGATCGAGGCGCCGCAAGGCTTGTGGGAACGCCAGCCGCCGATCCGTGTACGGCAATCAAAACCCACCTCGTGGCTAGAGCTGGTGATCCGCGAGGGCCGTAACCGGCAGGTGCGGCGTATGTCGGCGGCGGTGGGTTTCCCTACTCTGCGCCTGATCCGCGCCGCCATCGGGCCTTATGCATTGGACGGGCTTTCCCCTGGATGTTGGCGTGATGCGGTGGCCCAATAAGGGCTCGTCACTTCCAGCCAAGTATCAGCGTTTTTTCTCAATCGGATTGGCGGTCAGCCAATTGGCCGGATAGGCCCGCATGAACTCCCGCGCTTTCTCTTGGCGGGCGCTCAGCCATGCGTCGACCGAGCCTTCATTCAAGATCACCACCATGCGCTTTTCGCTACCGGGCTGCTGGTATCGGTGAATCAGAGCGTGGCTATTGGCACTGACGGTGAGCAAGGTGTAGCTGGTGATGGTCTCGCCTTCTGCACCCGTCCAGGTTTCCCATAGTCCCGCCACCCCCATCGGCTTGCCGTCAACTCTCGAAATGCGTGTGGGCACTGCCTTGCCACTGCGCCAATCGTCCTCGACAAATGCCATCATCGGCACAATACAGCGCTGCCCTTTCATCCAGGCATCGCGAAAGTTGTTGGAGGTGCTTACGGTCTCAGAGCGTGCATTGACCAGCTTGGTCGAACGCAGCTTGGCCTCAGACGTCGATTTGACCCAACCCGGTACCAAGCCAAATTGACCGGCAACCAGCTCACGGGTTGGTGCCACGCGGGTTGAGCCCTCGGGCTGGGTTGGTACTTTGGCTTCTATGGCTTCTGTGCCCGCTACGTCTGCGCTGGCCTGCTGCGGACCTTGGCGAATGAAGACCCCAAGTTGACGCTGCCAGATTTCACGTCCAACCGGAACCGTCGGAGCGGCCACATGGAAGGCATCGGGATACAGCGATGCGGTTTGAACGCTATCGTACTGGCTACTCATACTGCCGCTTCAAAGCGCCCACGCAAATACGCAATGATGGCCTTTGAATCGGTCAGCCACTGGCTATTGCCCGCGCTGTCCGCAATCTTCAAACACGGCACTTTGGGTTGCCCGGCGCCGCGTATCAATTCCGTGCGGTTTTCGCCGTCTTTTTGCGCATCGCGGCGTTCAATGTTGAGAGACAACCTGGCCATTTCTTGCCGGACCTTGATACAAAAGGGGCAAGTTTTAAATTGGTACAACGCAAGACTGCTGCACTGCGCATCGACTTCCGCCTGCAGCGCTGGTGCGCGCACGATGCCCTTTGGGCGACTGACAACTTCCCAGACACGCATAAAGGGACCGAGCAAAATCCGCAAAGTTTTAAAGAAGAATCGGATGAAAGTTTTCATAGGTTTGGATAGTGTTGGCCATGCTGTGGCGATCTCCCGATTGTCGCCGACGCTCGCTGTCGAATCCCCAAAGGGATAATGGCGCCATGAGAATCAATTTGGTCACGCCCTTCGCAGAAAAAGACGCTGCAAAAGCATTGGGAGCCCGGTGGGACTCCACCAAGAAGCTTTGGTACATCGTCGATGTGGCCGATCTGACGCCGTTTTTGCGCTGGATTCCCGATATGGACGCGGCAACGGTTGATGCGCTCGCAAATCCCGCATCGCCTGCACAAACTGACAAGTCGGCCATCCGGCGATCCCCAGGCATCGTGACCACATCGACCGTGAAAGTGGCGCACTGTGGATGCACCGAGCATGCATGGGAGCATTGCGTCCACACCCGCTAGCGCTGCCAATCCCGTTCAATGAATTCCAGCACGCTGTCTACGTGGTGTGAGCCGATGACAGCATGGGCTTCTTGCTTCACGGCATCAATCGCATTGCCCATCGCAATACCGCGGTGCGCGGCACGCAACATGCTGACGTCGTTGACATGGTCACCGAAGACCACGATCTCGCGCTCGGCCAAACCGTAGCGCTCGGTTAGTGTCTGGATGGCCTGGTCTTTGCTGGCACGCTTGTCGTGCACGGTGAGCCATGGCCAATCGGGGCAATAGATGTCTTCTGCCAGATGGGTTTCTACCGCATTGCCACACAAATCGGCTATCGCAGCCTGCAGCGCGCGCAACGGTGCCTCGCGCTCTATCAGCATGAAGGTCACTACAGGATCACGCAATTCGTCTTGCAAACGTGCAGTCTGGTGCAAGCGCGGGTCACCCATGCTGATGCGTTCGTCCAATAGACTTTGCTGTGCCGCATTGGTCGCCGATTGGTAAAACAAACGGTCACCCTTGGCGCTATGGGTAGAGAACATCGGCATCAGCCCGTGCGCACGGATCAGCGCAAAGATGGACTGCGCCAACGCGGGATCCATGGTGCGCACCAGTTCGTGTTGGCCGCTGCGCATATCGCTGATGTAGGCACCATTACCTGAGATCACAGGCAACTGCAATGGCAGGTCGCCCAACAGGCTGTAGATAGACGACACATGGCGTGCACTGGCCACGGTAAACAGCAGGCCCTGCTCCAGCATGCGCGTCAGCCCCAAGCGGGTGCGCGCGGAGAGCTTGCCTTCGCGGTCCAGCAAGGTGCCATCCAGATCCGATACGTACAGCGTCATCCCAAATCCTCTTTGCGGTCACCAATAAAAAGGCCGGGCCTTCTTGCGAAAGCCCGGCCCTTTGCAGTCTAGCAAAAGACTGCAGGCGAAATGACTAGTTGTGCTTAGTGGAACTGCTCTTCTTCGGTAGAACCGGTCAGCGCGGTTACGCTGGACTTGCCGCCCTGGATCACCGTGGTGATCTCGTCGAAGTAACCTGTTCCCACTTCTTGCTGGTGCGACACAAAGCTGTAGCCACGCTCGCGCGCTGCGAATTCAGGCTCTTGCACCTTCTCAACGTAGGCGGTCATGCCGCGTGCCACGTAGTCTTGTGCCAAGTCGAACATGTGGTACCACATGTTGTGGATACCCGCCAAGGTGATGAACTGGTATTTGTAACCCATGGCGCCCAGCTCTTTTTGGAACTTGGCAATGGTGGCGTCGTCCAGATTCTTCTTCCAGTTGAACGATGGCGAGCAGTTGTAAGCCAACATCTTGCCGGGGTGCTTGGCGTGCACAGCATCAGCAAACTTCTTGGCGAACTCCAGATCAGGCGTACCGGTTTCGCACCAGACCAGGTCGGCGTATTCGGCATAAGCCACAGCGCGGCTGATGGCTTGGTCCATGCCCTTCTTGGTCTTGTAGAAGCCTTCAGCGGTGCGCTCACCTGTCAAGAATGGCTTGTCGTTCTCGTCGTAGTCGCTGGTCAACAGGTCAGCGGCTTCAGCATCGGTACGGGCGATCACCAAGGTGGGCACGCCGTACACGTCGGCAGCCATACGGGCCGCGATCAGCTTTTGGCAAGCTTCGGTGGTAGGGACCAACACCTTGCCACCCATGTGACCGCATTTTTTGACGGAAGCCAATTGGTCTTCAAAGTGCACGCCACCAGCGCCGGCACGAATCATGGCCTTCATCAGTTCATACGCGTTCAACACACCACCAAAACCGGCTTCTGCATCCGCCACGATTGGTGCGTGGTAGTCGATATAACCCTTGTCGCCAGGGCCAACACCCTTAGACCATTGGATTTCGTCAGCACGGCTGAACGAATTGTTGATGCGCTCGACAACCTTTGGCACCGAATCCACAGGGTACAAAGACTGGTCCGGGTACATGGCGGAGTATTCGTTGTTGTCGGCAGCCACTTGCCAGCCCGACATGTAGATGGCTTTGACGCCAGCCTTGACCTGCTGCATGGCTTGACCACCGGTCAGCGCGCCCAGGCAGTTGACGTAAGGCTCGTTGTTCACCAGTTCCCACAGCTTCTCGGCACCACGGCGGGCCAAGGTGTACTCGACCTGGAAAGAACCGCGCAAGCGAACGACGTCAGCGGCGGTGTAGCCGCGCTTGATGCCTTTCCAGCGGGGGTTGGTCGCCCAATCTTTTTCAAGGGCTGCGATTTGCTGTTCACGGGCAAAGCTGACGGGGCGTTGCTGTGCATCCGACCAGCCCATTACGACGTCGTGTTGCTGGACACCGGCGCAGGTATATCTGA